>JAADFM010000015.1 GCA_013152845.1 Methanobacteriota archaeon
AGTGCCAGGAAAAACAGGTTGTAGGTGGTGGTGAACCTCTCAAGTTCCTTGAACTCCTTCTCGTCGACGGTCTCGTAGCAGCTCTTGCAGTAGAGGTTCGCGTCCAGGAGGTTGTTGCAGACCGGGCAGTACCTCCTCTCTTTGCGGTCCATCGAAACCCTATTACCCGCCCGGCATAAAAATCTTGTGAATAGAAAAAGGAAAAAAGGGGGAGGGCTCCCCACTAGAGGAGCTCCCCCAGGTCCACGGTCTCTTCCACATCGAAGTCGGGTTCGTCGATGGTCTCCTGGGCTACCGGTGCCACATCCGGCAGGGTCTCTTCAGGGGCCACGGCGGGCTCCTCGGCGGCAGGTGCGGTTCCCTGGGGTTCCTTCTTCCCGGTGCACCCGCCGAAGACGGCCCCCACGACCAGGAGGAGCAGGAATAGACTCCTGAGTTTCATCTACTCCTCACCTCCCTGCTGGGCCAGCTCGAGGGCCCTTACCCGGTGGCTCCTCTTGACCTCCTTCACCAGCTGGGTGAAGGCCTCCCTGGCGTCCTTGAGCTCCTCGATGGCGCCGTCGACGTCGCCCTCATCGAGTTTCTCCCCGGCCAGGTCCACCATGGTCCGGATTTCCTCGAGTTTGGCCTTCTCCACGGTGACGTCCTCGCCCTGTTCCTGGAACCGGTCGAGCCTCCTGTCCAGGGCATCAATCACCCGGTAGGAGGCGTCGATGAGCTTTGAGACCCTGATGCTGAGCCCCTGCTGCTTGTGGAGCCGTGCCAGGTCCCTGAAGTCCTCCTTTATCTCGGCCCTGAGGGCGTCGTACTCGGTCCGGTCCCCGGTCTCGATGGCGGTGTTGGCGGCATCCACGAAGTCGCTGCGTTTCTCCTTGATTTCCTCGAGTTTTGCACGCATCTCGTCAACGTTTATCCCCTGCTCCTCGAGGGCGGAGATTCTCTCCTCGGCCCTGGCCACCAGGATGTCGAAGATTTCTATCATGCGCTCTTTCCTGGTCTCCTTGGCGTCCTGGCGCAGGGACTCGAAGTACTCCTGGTTCTCCTCAAGGACGGCCTCGACCCTGGCCCTGGCATCCTCCAGGTTGTCCTCGCCTATCTGGGCCCTGGCCTCTGCCCTGAACTTCCTGACGGTATCCTTCATCTCGGCCAGGAGCTCATGGGCCTTGGGCCCGTCGCCATCCTCGGCGGCGGCCTCCAGCTCTTCCATCTGGGCCACGAACTCCTCCTTGAGCTCCACGAGGACGGAGGAATCGCCGCCGGCCTCATCCACGTACCCGATGATGGTCTCCATGGCAATCCTGTGGCGTTCCATGGGTACGAGGGCGAACTTGTAGAGGACCTCGGCCTTGGTGGTGTTGGCATCCTCCATGATGGACTTGCCGGGATGCATCCGGACGGCCGGGGGGTTCTTGCGGACCTTGGCCGCGAATATCTTCTTCCCCATGGCATCGGCGCTGTCCAGCTCGCCCTGCCTTTTGGCCTCCATCAGGAGCCAATGGATGTCCATCCTGGTCAGCTCCCCGTTCTCATAGGCCTTCTGGAGGATGTCCAGGACGTCCTCACGGGTAAGCTCCCCGTGCTTGTAGGCCTGGACCAGGAGCCACTTGACGTCGCTCCTGCTCAGCTCGCCCTGGTTGTAGGCTGCGGTCAGGAGTTCCCGGATGTCGTCCCTGGTGAGGACGCCTTCCCGGTAGGCCTGCATCAGGAGCCACCTCACGTCTTCCCGTTTCAGCTCGCCCCGGACATAGGCCCGGGTGATTATCTCGCGGACGTCGTCCCTTGTGAGCTCCCCTTCCTTGTAGGACTGGATGATGAGCCACTTGACGTCGTTCCTTGTCAGCTCCCCGTGCTTGTAGCCCTTGGCGATGACCTCTCTTACGTCGTCCCTTGTGAGTTCCCCGTTCCTGTAGGCCTGGGTCAGCATCCACTTCATGTCATCCCTTGTCATCTCCCCGTGTTTGTAGCACGAGGTGATGAGTTCTCTTACGTCGTCCCTTGTGAGTTCCCTGTTCCTGTAGCCCTGGACGATGAGCCACTTCATGTCGTCCCGGCGCAGCTCCCCGGCCTTGTACATGTTGCCCACGAGCCAGCGCAGGTCGTCCCTTTTGAGTTCGCCCCAGGCATAGGATTTGGTCAGGACCTTCCTCAGGTCCTCCCTTGTCAGGGTCCCTGCCCGGTACTCACTGACTATCCGCTGCCTGACTTCATCCCTTGTTATGCTGCCCCTTGCGAACTGCCTTATATCATCTCTTACGACAATCCTTTCCATACCCATATGGGGTCCCATCTGCATGGGGGTTGCATTTGTCATTTTATTATCTTCCTTGGGCTCAGCTCCCGGTACGGTTGCCGTGGTTATCCCCGGGCCTACCGCGGAGACAGGGGCCACGGCGGTCAGGAGCACAAGACACAAGGTTGCGATTTTCGAATCCATGTCCGTTCGACCTCCTTTGTTTTGGACATCCTTTTGGCGGAAACCGACCATAATCCTGTTGGGGAAACTGTTTCAACTATCGGAGTTTCTCGCCCAGATAGAGCCTGTTGACCTTGCCGTACTTCTTTTTCTGCACCAGCCCCCTCTGTTCCAGGCGGCTCAGGAGTTTGCTCAGCGAGGCCTTGGAGCAGCCCAGGCGCTCCAGGAGCTCGTACTGCTTTATCCCCTCGTTTCTGGCGATTTCCTCCACGACCCTCCTCTCGTTCTCGTTGAGGATTCCCAGGGAGTCTATCTTCTTCTTGCGGGTATAGGCCCTTTTTGCCTTCACCCCGGCGGCATAGAGGGCACCCACGAGGATGGCGGCACCTGCCAAGGGGCCGGCCCAGTCCGGGACCCCCGGGACCTCTGCCCGGTATCTCACCAGGAAGACCACGGGCTGGTTGGCGGGCAGGCTCATCCTCCAGAAGAGGGCGGGGGTCTGGTAGCCTTCCTTCCACTCTGCCGGAGGCACCACCATCTCAAAGGACTTACCCGGGGAGAAGAGTTCCGCACCCCTCGGGAGTTTCAAGAGGTGCTTGAAGTTGGTGATGTTCTGCCGGGGGGTGAATACCAGGAGGTACTCGTAGTATCCGTCCTTCTCTGTGACCAGGGCATCAGAGCGCAGCCTCATGACAAGGAGGCGCTCCTCGGAGGGTCCAACCGGCACCGGGAAGTCCATCTGGATGGCCTTGACCTGGTCCCCGGAGACCGTAAAATCAACTGCCCCGTAGGAGTCCTCCACCGACAGGACCTCCATGTGCCCAGGCACCGACAGGGTGGCCGAGCGCAGCTCGTTATGCCCGTCGTTTATGATGTTCACCGAGAGGTCCTCGAGGACGGTCGTCCCCTCTATGCTGGAGACGATGGTGTAGGAATCCAGCTCCACGGCGTGGACCGGGGCGGCCAGGAAGAGTAGGAGAATCACTCCAGGGAGTCTGAAAGAAGCCAGCCGAACTCCTCCTTTATGATGGTTATGGCGGCCTGGGGCGGGATGACCCCCTTCTCGGTGATGATGAGGTCGATGTACTCCGGCGGGGTGACGTCAAAGGCCGGGTTCCTTATCTCCACCCCAGGGAAGTCCTCGGGCTGGGCCACCTCGGCGGGGTCCCTCTCCTCGATCTCCACCAGCTCCCCCACCATGGTCTCGGGATGGAACTTGTAGGTCTCGGCAGCCACCATGAAGACCACCCGGGCCTCGTGGGCGGCCAGGGCCAGCTGGGAGGTCCCGATTTTGTTAATCACCGCCCCGTTGGCGGCAACGCTGTCGGCCCCGACAATCACCTTGTCCACCTCCTTCATGAAGGTCCTGACCGCCGAGTCCACCAGGAGGGTGACGGGTATCCCCTCCCCTGCCAGCTCCCTGGCGGTGATGTGGCCCTGGTAGCGCGGCCTGGCCTCCGGGGCCATGACGCGGATGTCCTTGCCCTGGCGCCACGCCTCCTTTATGATGCCCAGGGCCAGGGAGGAGTTGCAGTGGGTCATGACGGTGTCGCCGTCGGAGAGCCGCCGGGCGCCTATCCTGGATATCCTTTCCATGGCCTTGAGGGAGTTCTCGATGAACTCATCGGCGGCGGCGGCCACCTCCTCCTTCAGGCCGGCCACGTCTTCCGAGGGGCATGTCCTGGCCCGGTTGACCACGAACCGGACCGCATTGGGCAGCGAGACGGCGCTGGGCCTGGCCTCGGTGAGGGCCCTGGCGGCCTCCTCCATCTCCTTGATGAACGCTTCCCGGGTTGCGGCCGTGCTCCCCTGGGCGCAGGCCTTGAGTGCTGCTGCGGCGCTCCGGCCGATCTTTGCCGCCCCCCGGATATCCATGGTGAATATCCTCTCGGCGGTTTCCCTTACCTCGTCGCAGGTCATCTTATCCACCCCGTGGTATTTTGTCTCCTCTCATTTATAATAGTAAGTCTTATATCTCCACCGGCGCAAGGGGTAACCCGGAGGCAAGAACGATAATCTCGAAGAGGAACGGGATAGAGGTTGAACTGGGCGGGCACAGGGTGCACCTGGACCCCAGGAGGGCCCGGGGGGTATCCTTCGTCTCCCATGCCCATGCCGACCACCGGCCCTCGTCGGTGGCGGGCGAGGTGGTCGCCTCCAGGGAGACCGCGGCCCTGGCGGGGCTTGAGGGGGGCCGGGCCAGGGAGACCCTCCGCCTCGGCGAGGACATGACCCTCCGGAGCGTGCCCTCGGGACACATCCTGGGCTCCTCCCAGCTGGTCATGGAGAACGGGACCACCGTGGTCTACACCGGTGACCTGAACGTGGACGGAGGCCTCACCACCCCGCCGGCCGAGGTCCCCTCCTGCGACGTCCTCATCATGGAGTGCACCTTCGGCAGCCCCTTCTACCGCTTCCCGAAGAGGGAGGAGGTGGTAAAGGAGATGGGGGACTGGATAGAGGACTGCTTCTCCAGGGGCGAGACCCCGGTGCTCATGGGCTACGCCCTGGGCAAGGCCCAGGAGCTGACCCGGGCCTTCTCCGGCAGGTTCCAGGTGGTGACCGCAGGCAGGGTCTACGAGAACAACAGGATGTACGAGGCCCTGGGGGTGGAGCTGGGGGACTACTCGCCCATAGGGGACGGGGACAGGGTCATCATCATGCCGCCTGGGAGGAGGAACCTCACGGGCCTGAGGGGCCTGAAGACCCGCACCGCCGTGGCCACGGGCTGGGCCTGTCACGGGGGCAGGGCCAAATGGTACGGTGCAGACTGCGCCTTCCCCTTCTCGGACCACTCGGACTTCGAGGGCCTCATCCGGTACGTCGAGCGGGCCGGTCCCCAGGTGGTCTACACACACCACGGGTGCGCCCGGGAGTTTTCACAAGAACTCCGACAGAGGGGATTTTACTCTGAACCTCTTTAGATGATAAAGGCGGCCATCTTCGAAATCTCTGTTGCGAGGACCATGGGCGGGGACACCTACACCATGGAGGGGTCGGGATGAGGCTCATCGTCACCTCCGCTACCGATATCGCCGGGACAAACGTCTACCACCGCCTGGCAGAGGACTTCGGCTTCCGGGAGGACGGGAGCTTCGAGGACATGCCGGTCTACAAGAGGGGCGACGTCTGGCTCATAAACACGAAGAAGAACCAGACCCGGGCCGAGCACCTGGACGCCTTCTTCGACGCCGAGTACTACGTCTTCGCCTCCCGGCACCGCAGCGAGTCCGGGGAGCGCACCCTGACGGTCCACGTCACCGGGAACCTGACAGGGGAGGCCAGGGTGGGGGGCAATCCCCGGCAGCTGGCCTACTGCAACCCGGATGCCATGAAGGTGGCCCTGCAGGCGCTGGAGCGCGCCAGGGACGAAGGCGACCTGGACTACCGGGTATCCATGGAGGCCACCCACCACGGTCCCACCTCTTTGAAGAAGCCGGTGCTCTTCGTGGAGGTGGGTTCGACAGAGAGGGAGTGGCGGGACCCTGATGCGGTTGGCGCCGTTGCCCGGGCGGCCCTGGCCGCTGCCGGGAACCGGGAGGAGTTCACCAGGGCCGTGGGGCTGGGGGGCAACCACTACGCCCCCATCCATACCAAGGTGATGCTGGAGACCGAGGTGGCGATTGGCCACATCGTGCCCAGCTACGCCATCCCGGAGACCGGGGCGGAGGTGCTGCGGCAGGCAGTGGAGAAGACCGGGGCGGGCTTCGGCATCCTGGACTGGAAGGGCATGAACCGCCACCAGAGGGCCAGGATAAAAGACCTGGCAGGGGAGACTGGGCTGGAACTGCGCAGGCTCAAGGACGTCAGGGGACCCGCCGAGGGCCGGAGGGAGTTCGAGGTGAGCAGGGACATCCTCGCCTGGGCCTACAAGGCCGGCCCCAGGGAGCTGGAGGCCGGGGCGAGGGAGATGGGTGTGGAGATACTCAAGGACGAGAAGGGCCGGCCGACAGGCCGGATTGCGGCAGGGAAGGAGGAGGACCCTGCCTGGCCATTCACCGAGATGTGCCTGGAACTCCTCATGGGACACTACCAGCTGGAGCTGGCGGGGGAGGAGCTGGTCATCACCGAGGAGCGCTTCGACCCGGAGAAGGCACGGGCACTGGGCATACCTCCGGGACCACTCTACGGCAGGCTTTCGGCAGGTACCAAAATAGTTGCAGACGGCAGGACCATCACCCCGGAGATGGTGACCAGAAAGGTGAGCAGGGCCATCTCCCTGAGGGATGCTCCTCTGTATGAGAAAATATATTTATATGTGAAGGATAAAACTTTGCAAAAGGAGGCCGTATAGGTGGATGCCATTGTCGATGAAGCGATGAAAAGAAGCGGATATGATAAGAAGAGCAAGGTCGGGACACCCATGCCTAAAAGCGCTTTTGATGATGAACTGGAATCACTCCTCTCGAATATCAAGGCCAGGATAGTTGTCATAGGTACGGGGGGTGCGGGGAACAATACCATGAGCAGGTTGATGGAGGTGGGCATCACCGGCGCCCACACGGTAATACCGATGCCCAGGACCTCCTTTACACCCATGCCGACGAGAAGGTCCTCATCGGCAGGGACCTCACCGGGGGTCTTGGCGCAGGCTCTATCCCCCAGATAGGGGAGGAGGCCGCAAGGGAGAGCGAGGCCCAGATCCGGGAGGCGGTCCAGGGGGCAGATATCGTGTTCATAACCTGCGGTCTCGGCGGGGGGACCGGGACCGGCAGCGCCCCAATCATCGCCAACATCGCCCAGAAGATGGGAGCTCTCACCGTGGCCATCGTGACTTTCCCCTTCACCATGGAGGGCCTGCGCAGGCGCGGAAACGCCGAGATGGGCTTGGAGAAGCTGCGCAAGGAGACCGATACCGTAATCGTCATCCCCAACGACAAACTCCTGGAGATTGC
>JAADFM010000016.1 GCA_013152845.1 Methanobacteriota archaeon
TCAGCGGCCTTCCCGGTGCAACTTGCCAGGACCTTCAGCAGCTTGGGGTCGGTCTTGGGAAGCAGGATCTCAATACCCACGACACTCCCTTCCTCGCCCAGGTCAAAGACGATGTTATCTGCGACAGGGTCGGATTTTTCAACCTTGCCCTTCCTCAGGCGCAGGTAGAGGGCGTTTACCTCCCTGTCAAACTCCACTGAAACCATATCTTTCCAGCCTCTCTTTATCTATCTTCACTGTCGTAACGACTACTATCCTATCTATCCCTTCATATATAACTACCACGTAATCGTCACCGAACCTTTTGCAGGAAGCAATCCTCCCGAACTTGACGCTTGAGGTCCCCTCAGGATTCCGGATCACCTCGCCGGCCCACTCCTCGGGAATCCCCCGCTCCTTTGCCCTTTTCAGGGCATGTTTGGAGGTCTCGATTTTTTCCATACACCACTCCATTTGAAAGGACTGTTTTAAAAAACCTCCGAGGCGGGGGCTTCATTTCAGGTCGGCAACCGAGCGGACGAGAAGCCATATCCCCACCAGAGCGCCCCCGAACCAGTTGAGGGCCATCACGGGGCCACCCAGGCCGAAGGCACTGGAGGCCGCCGAGGCGGCGGTGAATACCAGGGCCAGCTTGACGCACTCTCTCAGCGGAGGTGCCGTGCCCCCTGCTACCGCTTCCAGGCTTGCTCCCCTGGAGCGCCGGAGGCTCCGGTAGAGGAGGGCGAACAGGATGCCATAGACCATCCAGATGGCGAGCTGGGGACCCGGCCCTGGCAGGGCCTCCGGCCGGAGGGCCGCCCCGGTCACGATATAGAAGGAGACGAGCAGGGCAGAGAGGGGCATGAGCTCCCTGCGGGTGGGGAGCAGGTCCACGAAGGCGTACCCGGCCTCTCCTGTACGCTGCCTCCATATGTAAATCAGCAGAATCAGGAAGGCCGTGGTCGAAATCCCGGACAGGAGGGAATGGACAGGCGAGGGGGAGTTCCCGCTCTGGATGAGCCCACACATGAGGGCAAAGGCCGGCAGGCTCCTGGGGGAATCATAGAGGACCTTCAGCCACCCGGGCAACCCCGCGGCGGTCTCCCTGGAATTCGAAAGCAGGTGCTCGCCTGCAAAAAGTGGTATGACAAAGGCCATCACCGGGTGCCACCACAACACCAGGACCACGGATTCCACCAGGGCAACCCCTCCCACCTTGACCAGGGCGTCTCCCCAGGTGGGGTCCCAGAGGACCTTGGTTATGTAGGCCTCGTACATGCCGAAGATGGTCCCGGCAAGGAAGAGGGTGTAGAACCTGGGGCGGCCGTATCTGAAGACGATGCAGGAAAGGACCAGGATGTGGAGGGTGTAGAGGGGTATTACCACCAGTATCCCCCAGGGGGTGAAGTAGGGGAACATGTCAGACCCCGAGACCACCTCGGCAAAAAACACCGAGAGGGACCCCAGGATGAGCCAGGCGAGATATCTGGTCCCCTTGGGCGGTTCGTGCATGGTTCCAGTTTCGGCCCGGTGCCTATATAATGGGTCCGGGTTTTTTCTAACAATGTATGCAAACGGGATTGTGCCGGGGTTGCGTAGAAAAAGGTATACCCTTTTTACTGAAAAGTTAACGGATAAGAGTTCATTCTTATTTTTAGCTTTTAAACAGGAGTGTAAATAAATGGAATATAAAGACAGCACATTGGTATGTGAAGACTGTAGTGAAGAGTTCATCTTCAGCGGTGAGGAACAGGAGTTCTACTATGAGAGGGGGTTCCAGACCCCGAAGCGCTGCAAGCCCTGCAGGCAGGAGAGGAAGAACGCCAGAAACGGCTCCTCCTATGGATACGGCGGCGAGAGGAAGCTCTACACCGTCACCTGCTCGGACTGCGGCGGCGAGGCCCAGGTGCCATTCAAGCCTTCCGGCGACCGGCCGGTCTACTGCCGCGACTGCTACCAGACCCGGAGATAGTCAGGGGCAGAAGGCACAACCCAGGGCGGCGAGACCGCCCGGTTTATTTTTTTTCATCTTCCAGGCAGGTACAGCCTGAGGATTGTCCCCAGGGGGACCCCTGTTAGGGCGCTTATCGTGAGTGAGGAGGTCAGGGCGACCAGGGGGATGGCGCCCGCGAGCATCGCCAGGAAGGCGGTCTTGTCCACGGTGAATCTCAGCACCAGGTAGTTCATCTCCACCCTCTCCAGTGAGCCCCTCCTGGACGCCTCCATGACGGCCCGGGCCAGCCCCAGGACAAAACCTAGGACCAGGAGGTCGAGGAATACGGCCGTTGCGACGAGTCCGGCTCCCATGTCGATGATTCTTACCGGGCGGTACAAATAATTATTTATCGAAGCAGGCCAGGAATCTATCCATGGCCCGGGTGGTGAAACTGCCGGCTCCCAGGCTTGAGGCAGGGACCTCGGTGGAGGAGGCCATATACCGGAGGAGGTCGGTTAGGGAGTTCAGGGAAGGGTCCCTCAGCCTCCAGGAGATATCCCAGCTCCTCTGGGCGGCCCAGGGCATCACCGACCGCCGGCGGGGTCTGCGCAGCGTCCCCTCGGCCGGGGCCCTCTATCCCCTGGAGGTCTATGGCGTGACACGGGACTGGTCCTTCCACTACGACCCCGGGCAGCATTCCATCCGGGAGGTTGCGGGCAGGGATGCCAGAAGGCAGTTGTGGACCGCCGCCCTCAGGCAGGATTTTCTCCTTGAGGCCCCCCTTGTAGTGGTAATCGCCGCAGTCTTTGAGAGGACGGCGCGAAAGTACGGCGACAGGGGCACGAGGTACGTCTTCACCGAGGCGGGCCATGCCGCCCAGAACATCCACCTCCAGGCGGTTTCCCTGGGCCTGGACTCCGTGCCCGTGGGGGCCTTTTACGACGAGAAGGTGAGGGCGGCCCTGGCCATGCCGGTGGACCACCACCCGGTGTACCTAGTGGCAGTGGGGAGGAAGAGGGGCTGAGCTAGTGGCCCGCCTTCCTGGGCCACAGCCGGTATCTCCCCCGGCGGTATTCCCTGTACTCGACATAGGCGAAGACCGAGGATATCACCGCAATCACGGCGATAAAAAAGGGGTGGACGCCGTGGGCGAGGGGCCGGCAGTCCACGAGGAAGATGAACTTCACAGCGCCCCATATGCCTCTGGCATGGGATGTGGCCAGGATAAGGATGATTGAGACGGTGCTTACAAGGGCAACGACGGTGGTCTTTATAACCTGCTCTTTTTTTCGTCTTTTAGGACTTACCCATCTCATCTTGACAGCCGCCGGTGACCCTCACCCTATATATTTTTAAGAATATTTATTTTTCCTCTTCTCCGGCCAGCTCAG
Source organism: Methanobacteriota archaeon (assembly GCA_013152845.1). Taxonomy (GTDB): domain Archaea; phylum Hydrothermarchaeota; class Hydrothermarchaeia; order Hydrothermarchaeales; family JAADFM01; genus JAADFM01. The sequence continues at coordinate 3,307 of JAADFM010000016.1, forward strand.
GGTGTTCCTCCTCGTATTCTTCCATCTTCTCTGCCAGGCTGGCCCAGTTGTGGTGGAGCATGACCCTGGCCATGCTCTGGAGGACCTTGCCCTTGATGGCCTTCCTCCGCTGGGCCCGGTTCTTGGCGCCGTGGAAGGGGAGCATGGCGTTGAAGGCCATGTCCATGTACTTCGGGATGGGGGTCAGTACGTCTTCCCTGCGGGTGTGGTAGGCGTCTTCGCCCTCCTCGCATACCCTGCCGAAGACGTTGAACTGCCTGCATGCCATGGGGCGCATGGGGTGGATGGCGCAGAGGTCCCCTACCAGGAAGGGGCAGGCCTTGGATTCCTTGTAGCCCTTCAGCTGCCGTTTCAGTTTTCCCCTCAGGGGCGGGCGCAGCTTCTCGGTGGCGTACCAGGATATGCCCACCAGCTCCAGGGGGTAGATGGGGATGGTCACATGGACACGGCAGCAGGCGGAGCACCCCTTCCCGCATGCGAGTGTTTTGCCCTTTTCCTCCTCCCTGCGGATGGCCTCGGCCACACCTTCGTCGGTGATGGAGTAGGCATCCAGCAGCATGGGAAGCCACTGGTGGGCCTCCTCGTCCTCAGGGAAGGAGAGCCTCCGGGGGGAGTCCTCTCTGCCCTTGACCTCATCATCCATAATCTCACCTCTGCCGGTACGGAACCGGATTATTTTGTGTGTGTTTGGATAGTGCAAAACCGCTAACAATCCAAAAAATATATAAAGGATTAAGACTCTATCTCTGAGTGTCTTTCCGAGAGGTGGATTGGAAGGAAAAACCTGAAATTAAAAAGGTGAAAAGTTAAAGGAGGTAGACCTATGCCAAGCTATGTGAATGTAGACAAGTGCGACGGGTGCAGGGGTCTTGACAGAACTGCTTGCCAGTATATCTGTCCCAATGACCTGATGATCCTGGACCACGAGACTCAGAAGGCATACAACCAGGAGCCCGAGCAGTGCTGGGAATGCTACAACTGCGTCAAGATTTGTCCGCAGCAGGCCATTGAAGTAAGGGCCTATCAGGACTTCGCTCCTCTGGGTGCAAATGTTGTGCCTATGAGGGGGACCGACTCCATCATGTGGACCATCAAGTTCCGCAACGGCAACATGAAGAGGTTCAAGTTCCCGATAAGGACCACCCCGGAGGGTTCCATAGACCCCTACGCAGGGAAACCAGAGCCAGATTTCTCCACGATAAAGGGACCTGGCTTCTTCAATGGTGGAAGAAAGGAGGAGTGAAAGATGGAACTAGAGACTACTTGCAATTTTTCATACTGTGCAAAGCCGGAGGTAGAGGTTGTTGAATCCGACCTCTGTATCATCGGCGGCGGGATGAGCGCCTGCGGTGCTGCCTATGAGGCATGCAGCTGGGCCAATGCGAAAGGCCTTAAAGTCGTAATGGTCGACAAGGCTGCTACCGACAGGAGCGGTGCGGTGGCCATGGGTCTTTCCGCCATCAACACTTACCTCGGCGAGAACAGCTCTGACGACTACGTGAGGTATGTGCGGGGCGACCTGATGGGCATCATCAGGGAAGACCTGGTCAAGGACCTGGGACAGCACGTGGACGATTCCGTGCACCTCTTCGAGGAGTGGGGTCTGCCCATCTGGAAGCTGGGCGACGACGGCTTCTCCATGGACGGTGCCCAGGCCAAGGCCGCAGGCAAGCCCATGCTCAAGGACGGCGGGACCCCTGTGAGGTCCGGCAAGTGGCAGATCATGATCAACGGTGAGTCCTACAAGGTCATCGTTGCAGAGGCTGCCAAGGCCGCCCTGGAGACCAACAGGCAGGCCACCGGCATGGACCAGAACCTCTACGAGAGGGTCTTCGTCGTGAAGATGTACAAGGATGCCAACGGCAGGGCTGCCGCAGCTGCCGGCTTCAGAGAACAAGATATACATCTTCAAGGCCAAGGCCTTCATAAACGGCGCCGGCGGTGCTGTGAACGTCTTCAGGCCCAGGTCCACTGCCGAAGGCCAGGGCAGGGCATGGTACCCTGTATGGAACTCCGGCTCGGGCTATGCCCTGGGTATGCAGGTGGGTGCCGAGCTGACCCTCATGGAGAACAGGTTCGTGCCCGCCAGGTTCAAGGACGGCTACGGCCCAGTGGGTGCGTGGTTCCTCTTCTTCAAGGCCCAGGCCCTGACCGCAACCGGTGAGGACTACTGCGCCAACGAGGAGTACCTCGCGGATGCCAAGGAGAAATACGGTGCCTACGTGGATGCCATGGGTACTGCCATCAGGAACCACCTGATGATGCAGGCCATGAAGGATGGAAAGGGCCCGATAATGATGCAGACCTCCGAGGCCATGGCCAAGATCGCCGAGGAGATGAAGGCCAAGCTCGGTGAGGAAGAGGGTGCCAAGAAGGTAAAGCACCTGGAAGCCGAGGCCTGGGAAGACTTCCTTGACATGTGCATCGGCCAGGCCGGTCTCTGGGCTGCCCAGAACGTGGAGCCCGAGAAGGTCAACTCCGAGATCATGCCCACCGAGCCCTATCTGCTGGGTTCCCACGCCGGCTGTGCCGGGTTCTGGGTCAGCGGTCCCGAGCACCTGATCAAGGAGATGGGTGCACCCGAGGACTGGTTCTGGGGCTACAACAGGATGTCCACCGTGCCCGGTCTCTTCATGATGGGCGACGTGGTGGGTGCCTCCGGCCACAAGTTCTCCTCCGGCTCCCATGCCGAAGGCAGGCTTGCTGCCAAGGCCGCCATAGCATACATCCTGGACAATCCGGATATGCCTGATGCAGGTCTCAATCCGGATGACGTGGCTGCTCAGCTGTACTTCCCCTTCGAGACCTACGAGCAGTACAAGAACCAGACCTCTGACCCCAACGTGAACCCCAACTACATCAGGCCCAAGCTGATGCAGGCAAGGTTGCAGAAGATCGCCGACGAGTACTTCGGCGGTATCTCGACCTGGTACATGACCTCCAAGACCATGCTCGAAGAGGGTCTCAAGAAGCTCGTGATGCTGAAAGAGGACGCTGCCAAGATGGCGGCTGCCGACCTCCACGAGCTCATGAGGTGCTGGGAGCAGTTCCACAGGATCCTTTCTGTGGAGGCCCACGCAAGGCACATCCTCTTCAGAGAGGAGTCGAGGTACCCCGGTTACTACTACCGCGGTGACTTCAACAAGATCGACGACGACAACTGGAGATGCTTCGTGAACTCCCGCTACGACAACACGACCGGTGAGTTCCAGCTCTTCAAGAGAGAGTACAAGCAGCTCGTCGATTAGAAGAGGAGAACACTACCAGGCTTTTTGCCTGGTACCCTTTTTTTATTTTCATTTAATAAAACGAAGGACTTAAGGTGGAGAAAACCATGAGCGATGAAGGTAGTGCAGGCGGAACTATTCTAGTGGTAGGGGGCGGTATCAGCGGAATCACCACCGCTGTCGAGGCGGCGGAGACAGGATACAACGTTGTCCTGGTCGAGAAGAACCCCTCCCTGGGCGGCAGGGTTGCCCAGCTGTCCAAGTATTTCCCGAAGTTATGTCCTCCTTATTGCGGTCTTGAAATCAACCTCAAAAGGATCAAGACAAATCCGAACATCACCTGTTACACCCTGGCCGAGCTGGAGAGCGTCTCCGGCGGCCCGGGGGCGTATGATGTAAAAATCAAGGTCAACCCCAGATATGTAAACGACAACTGCACGGCCTGCGGCAAGTGCGCCGAGGCCGTCTCTACCGAGATACCCAACGAATTCAATTTCGGCATGGATACCACAAAAGCTGCGTATCTCCCCCACGAGCTGGCCTTCCCCTTCAGGTATGTCCTCTCCCCCAAAATCATCGGGACCGAAGACGCCCAGAAGGCCGCCGCCGCCTGCAAATACAACGCCATCGACCTGGATATGCAGCCCGAGACCATCGAGCTGAAGGTCGGTTCCATCGTCTATGCCACCGGATGGGAGCCCTTCGATGCAACAAAGATTGAGAACCTGGATGTGGCGGGCAAGGAGAATGTCATAAACAACATGCAGATGGAGCGCCTGGCCTCCTCCAACGGTCCCACCGGGGGCAGGATTCAGAGGCCCTCCGACGGCAAGGAGGTGGAATCAATCGCCTTTGTCCAGTGTGCGGGCTCAAGGGACGAGAACTACCTCCCCTACTGCTCTGCCATCTGCTGCCTGGCCTCCATGAAGCAGGCCACCTATATAAGGGAGCAGAACCCGGATTCCAAGGTATATATATTCTATATTGACATACGGGCCCCGGGCAAATACGAGCTCTTCTACCAGAGGCTCCAGGAGGACGAGAACGTCTCCTTCATAAAAGGGAAGGTGGCCCAGATAAACGAGGATGCCGACAAGGGCCTCGAGGTGGTGGCCGAAGACATCCAGACCGGCAACAAGGTCCGCCAGAAGGTGGACATGGTGGTGCTGGCCACGGGCATGGTGCCCGCCACCGCCGGCCTGCCACAGGTGGAGACAGACGAGTCAGGCTTTGCCATACCAAAGCCGGGAATCTACTCGACCGGTGTGGCCAAGAAGCCCATGGAAGTGGCGGCCTCGGTCCAGGACGCCACGGGAGCGGCCCTTAAGGCCATTCAGACTGCGAGGGATTGAAATGACCGAAGAGCAAGCTCAACCAAAAAAGATTGCTGCTTACATCTGCACAGGATGCGATATCGGGGACTCCCTTGATATCGAGAAGCTGGCCAGTATCCCCCAGGGGTCCAATATCGAAACCAAGACCCATGAGTACCTCTGCGGGGAAGAGGGTGCGGCCATGATACAAAGCGACATCGACGGCGGTGTCAATACGGTGATCATAGCGGCCTGCTCCCCCAGGGCCAAGACCGATGTCTTCAAGTACGACCCCCTCACGGTCGTCACCGAGAGGGTCAACCTGAGGGAGGGGGTGGTCTGGAGCCACGAGCCCAACGACGAGGATACCCAGTCCATGGCCGAGGACCAGCTGAAGATGAGCATCGCCAAGGCCCAGAAGGCCGAGTGTCCCGACCCCTACAAGGAGGAGATATCCAGGACCATCCTGGTGGTGGGCGGCGGGATTACGGGCCTGACTGCCGCTGCCGAGGCGTCCAAGGCGGGTTCCCAGGTTGTCCTGGTCGAAAAGGAGCCGGAGCTTGGCGGGTATGTGGCCAAGCTGAAGAGCACCTTCCCCAGCTCCGCCCCCTACGAGGAGCCCGTGGAGCCTGACATCCAGGAGAGGATAAAGGCAGTGGAGGAGGACGGCAACATCAAGGTATATACCGGGGCGAAGATTGAGAAGATAGTGGGCGCGCCGGGGATGTTCGATGTCACCATCAAGCAGAACGGCAGCTCCCAGACCGAGAGGATAGGTGCCATCGTCCTGGCCACGGGATTTGTACCATACGACGCCACCAAACTCGACCACCTCGGGTACGGTCTTGATAACGTGGTTACCAATTTCGAGTTCGAGGAGATGGCCAAGAGCGGTGAACTGGCCCAGAAGGCTCCAAAGAGCGTTGTGTTCATCCAGTGTGCGGGCTCCAGGGACCCCGAGCACCTGCCCTACTGCTCGAGCGTCTGCTGCATGACCTCCCTCAAGCAGGCGAAGTACATCCGGGACATGGATTCCGATGCCATGGCGTACATCATATACAAGGACATGCGCACCCCCGGCCAGTACGAGAATTTCTACAAGAAGATGCAGGACGACGAGGGGGTCTTCCTGACCAAGGGCGAGGTCACGGGGGTCTCGGAGGACGGCGGTAGTCTGGTGGTCGAGGCCACCGACACCCTGCTGGGCGAGGACATCAAGGTAAAGGCCGATATGGTGGTGCTGGCCACGGGCATGGTGCCGACCACGGCCATCGAGGACGAGGCTGCAAAGGCCGCCTGGGAGGAGTATCTCAGGAGGGGAAGGGAGGAAGACCAGCAGCAGCCGCAGGAGGAGGAAGAACTGCCGGACGCCCGGATGATTCCCTCCGGCATACTGAACCTGGACTACATGCAGGGCCCGGAGCTTCCTGAACTCAAGAACGGTTACGGGTTCCCCGATTCCCACTACATATGCTTCCCCTACGAGACCCGGAGGACCGGTATCTATGCCGCCGGGCCGGTGAGGCACCCCATGGACAGCGCAGCCTCTGTCGAGGATGCGGCCGGGGCGGCCCTCAAGGCCATCCAGTGTGTGGAGCTCACCGCCCAGGGCAGGGCCGTGCATCCCAGGACCTGGGACATGACCTACCCGGACCTCTTCACCCAGAGATGCACCCAGTGCAAGAGGTGCACCCAGGAGTGTCCCTTCGGCATGTACAACGAGGACGAGAAGGCATCGCCCCTGCCCAACCCCACCAGGTGCCGGCGGTGCGGTGTCTGCCTTGGGGCATGCCCGGAGAGGATTATATCCTTCAAGGACTTCTCCATCGACATTGTCGGTTCCATGGGCAAGGCCTTCAGCAACCCTGAAGGCAAGTTCAAGGTCGTCGTATTCGCATGCGAGAACGACGCCCTGCCCGCCCTGGACATGGCGGGGGTCAACCGCCTCAAATACAGCCCGGCCATACGGGTCATCCCCCTGAGGTGTGCGGGGAATTTGAACCTGGTGTGGGTTGCCGATATCCTGTCCGCAGGGGCCGACGGGATACTGATTCTGGGCTGCAAGCACGGCGATGACTACCAGTGCCACTTCATAAGGGGCAGCGAGCTCTGCGAGTACCGCCTCGGCAAGGTCCAGGAGACCCTCAACCGGCTCATGCTGGAGGCCGAGAGGGTGCAGTTCAGGAACATCGCAATAGAGGACTACGACAAGGTGCCACAGATAATCGACGATTTCATGAAGAGGCTCGAAGAGATCGGCCCCAATCCATTCAAAGGCTTTTAAGGAGCGGTAGAGATGGTAGACGAGTATCTGAAACCCGACCTGGACTTCATAAGGAAGATCAAGGGTGCCGGAGGCGACACGGTCAAGAAATGCTTCCAGTGCGCCACCTGTTCGGTGGTCTGCCCCCAGGCCCCGGAAGACAACCCCTTCCCCAGGAAGGAGATGATATGGACCCAGTGGGGGTTGAAGGACAAGCTGATGAAGGACCCGGATGTCTGGATTTGCCACTACTGCGGCGATTGCTCCGCCCACTGTCCCAGGGGCGCAAAACCCGGGGAGGTCCTCAATGCGATACGCCAGCAGAGTATTTCCAACTATTCCACCCCCGGTGCCCTGACCAACCTGGTGGGCAGCAAGTCCTTCTTCCCGGTCCTGTTCCTGATTCCGGCGTTGATATTCTTCGGCATGCTCGGTCTAAAAGGCATACCCGACGGACAGATAATCTTCGCCAAGGTCTTCCCCCAGACGACCTTCATTGACCCCCTCTTCGGCCTTCTGGCCCTCTTTGTCCTGGCCTCGGCCGGCGGCGGGTCCCTGAGGATGTGGAAGGATATGAAGGCCATGTTCCCCCCGGTAAAGAAGAAATCCGTGGGAGGGAGCGCTGTCTCTACTGTTATTGAGATATTCAAGCACAGCAAGTTCTATGAGTGCATCGTCAACCGGGACCGGGCCATCGCCCACATGCTCACCTTTTATGGTTTCGTCCTGCTTTTTGTCACCACCATGATTATAGCCACCGCAGAGTGGGCAGGGGTGCTGGCAGGGATTGAGCTGTGGAAGCCTGTCGAGTTCAACGGCCATCATTCCGTGACCCCCATGAGCCTGACAAACCCCGCCAAGATCATAGGCAATATCGGTGCCGTGCTCCTGATAGCCGGCATAGGGCTGATAACCCTCAACAGGCTCAAAAAGGACGAGAAGGGTGCCTACTTCGACTGGCTTTTGATTATCACCATCCTGGGTCTGGCCTTCTCCGGCCTGTTTACCGAGCTGACAAGACTTGCAGGTATTGCCGTTGCGGCCTACCCCATGTATGCCATCCACCTGATATTCGTCTTCGTGCTGTTCGCCTACCTGCCCTTCTCCAAGCTGGCCCACCTGTTCTACCGGACGGTGGCCCTCATCTACCTGGACTATTCCGGCAGGAACGAGCCGGTGGTTACCGTCGAGGCAGAGGAGGTGCCCGAGGAGGAGGAAGGCGAAGGACCATCCGATGAGGAGGAAGGTCCAGGCGAAGGTGAAGCCGAGGAGCAAGCAGCCGAGGAGGAGGAAGCAGCCGAAGAGGAGACCGCTACCCCTCCGCCACCACCGGCAGGCACTCCGCCACCCCCGACACCGACCCCGTCATCTGGAGGTGCACCTCCCCCACCACCGCCACCTCCGCCACCACCATCAGGTTAAGAATCAGATTACAAAAAACCCAAAGGAGATGATATGAGATGTCTAGGTTAGTTCCACCTCATGGCAGCAAGGAATTGAAGCCTCTGCTCCTAGAAGGGGAAGAGCTTGAAAAGGAGAAGGAAAAGGCCAAGGGCCTGAACCAGGTCATGATGACCTCCCGGGAGACCGGGGACCTCATCATGATGGGCATCGGCGGTTTCACGCCCTTGGAAGGTTTCATGGGCAAGGCCGACTGGAAGGGCGTCTGCGAGAACATGTACATGGAGACCATGAAGGACGCCCATACCGGCAAGAACCTCTTCTGGCCCATACCCAT
>JAADFM010000017.1 GCA_013152845.1 Methanobacteriota archaeon
GTCCACCGCCTGGCCAGGGCCGAGGCCGTCTTCGCCAAGGAGGCCATCGGCGGTCCCGAGGTGGTGGAGGGCGTCCTCGAGGCCTATGCCTTCGCCGCCGCCGACCCCTACCGGGCCGCCACCCATAACAAGGGCATCATGAACGGTATTACCGCCATGGTCCTGGCCACAGGCAACGACACCAGGGCCATCGAGGCCGGGGCCCACGCCTATGCCGCCCTGGGCGGGCGGTACAAACCCCTGACCAGCTACGAGAAGAACGGGGACGGGGACCTGGTGGGCCGCATCGAGCTGCCCATGGCCGTGGGCCTCATCGGCGGGGCGACGGCCGTGCATCCTGTGGCAAAGGCCTGCGTCAAGGTCCTTGGGGTCAAGACCGCCGGCGAACTGGGGGAGGTCATGGCCGCGGTGGGGCTTGCCCAGAACTTTGCGGCTCTTCGCGCCCTGGCCACCGAGGGCATCCAGAGGGGGCATATGGGCCTGCACGCCCGCAACATCGCCGTTATGGCCGGGGCCGAGGGTGAGGAAATCGAGAAGGTGGTGGAGGTCCTGGTGGCAGAGAAGAAGGTCCGCATGGACAGGGCGAAAGAGGTCCTGGAGGAGATAAGAGGGGGCTGAGAGTGCAGGAGAGGCCCGGTTGTAAAAATCTTCAAGGAAATTATAAATACCTGAAAGGACAATATAATAACAGCGAAGGAGAAATCAGGTAAGGCCGACCGGCCAGCTTACGACAAGCCGAGGGGATTATGGTCTGACCATAAGTCCGACGGATATTGTCGGGAGAGGGCCCAGAGGCCGTTAAAAGGTTGAGATGTTGGATAAATCTTTGCTGCGCTAACCACGCAACAAAGACTATCGGCATCAGGACCTGCCTGACTCCAAATTCGCCTTTTTTTTTACGACTTCCACAGGCCGTGGAGGTTGCAGTAGGCCCTTGCCGTGACCTCTCCTTTCACGTCGAACTCGGCCTCTGGGCTGTCCCCGGGCTTCAAGAAGGCCCTGTAGACCCTGCCCCCGGCGGATACCTCTATCCACTGGATGTGGTGCTCCTCCTCCATGGGATGGGGTACCGAGCCGACCTTCACCCTCACCCCGGTAGCGGTCTCCTCCACCACCGGTACGTGTTTCTCCAGGGCGGCGTCCACGGTGTTCTCCTCCTGGAGGTCCATGGGCTGGCCGCAGCAGACGAGCTCCCCGCCGCCCACGTGGAGGACCTCAACCACGTTGCCGCAGACGCTGCATCTGTAGACCTGGCCCCGCCCGCTCACCTGTACCATCTCGTCCTCACCCCCTCAATATCTCTCGCATTTGACCTCGTAGAAGCTCCTCGGGTGGTCGCAGGACGGGCACTTCTCGGGCGCTTCGGTCCCCCTGTGGACATAGCCGCACTCACGGCAGACCCACTCCACCTCTTCGTCCTTTTCGAAGACGGTGCCTGCCTCGAGCTCCCGCAGGAGTTTCCTGTACCTCTCTTCGTGGTGCTCCTCTGCCCTGGCGATGGCCTCGAGTCTTTCTGCAATCTCGGGGAGGCCCTCCCTGCGGGCCACCTCGGCGAATCCCGGGTACATGGTGGTGTGCTCGTAGTTCTCACCTGCGATGGCGGCCTTGAGGTTGTCTGCGGTACTGCCGAAACTTGTGGGGACCGAGGCCTCGACCTCGATTTCGTCCAGGTCAGCCTCTGCCTTCCCCTTCAGCTCGTTTATCAGTCTGAAAAGCCATTTGGCGTGTTCCTTCTCGTTGTCAGCCGAGAGCAGGAATACCCCTGCAATCTGCTCATACCCCTCCTTTCTTGCAATCTTGGCATAGAAGGTGTACCTGTTCCTGGCCTGGCTTTCGCCTACGAAGGCCTTTGCCAGGTTTTTGATTGTCTCGTCCATGGATTCTTCACCTCGGGATATCTATTGGTCCCCGCAAAATAAATAGGTTTAGGACCCCTTGATGGGAAATCTTCATATATCCCCGGATTTCATTCCCTCCCATGGATTTCTGCAAGTACCACGGCGCCGGCAACGACTTCGTGGTGGTGGACAACCTCCAGGGGCGCATCCGGGAGGGTGAGAAACCCGGACTTGCCAGGAGGCTCTGCCACAGGAGGTTCGGCGTGGGTGCGGACGGCCTCATCCTGGTGGAACCCTCCGGGGAGGCCGACGTGCGCATGAGGATATTCAACCCTGACGGTTCCGAGGCAGAGATGTGCGGCAACGGCATCCGCTGCCTGGCCAAGCACGTCCACGATTCCGGGCTGGTCCCAAAGGAAGAAATCGCGGTGGAGACCATGGCAGGGGTCAAGGAGGTGGCGCTGACGGTGGAGGACGGCAGGGTCACATACGTCAGGGTGGACATGGGCCGCCCCCGGGTCTCCATGGTCGCAAGGACCATCGGGGTGGAGGACGGGGAGGTGGAGGTCACCGCCCTGGACACCGGCGTGCCCCACGTGGTGGTCTTCACAGACGACCTGGACGGGGTGGACGTCCGGGGGCTGGGTGCCGAGCTCAGGTACAGGACCGACCTCTTCCCCAGGGGGACCAACGTGAACTTCGTCCAGGGGGCAGGGGACAACACCTTCCGCATCCGGACCTACGAGCGGGGGGTGGAGGCCGAGACCCTGGCCTGCGGTACCGGCATCACGGCCTCGGGGGTGGCAGCAGTCATCCTGGGGAAGGCCGACCCGGCAAGGCCGGTGGAGTTCCGCGCCAGGGGCGGGACGGTCTTCATCGAGGTGGAGATGGAAGGTGGGGAGGTGAAAAGGGCCTACATGAGGGGTCCGGTGGAGTTCGTGTTCAGGGGGCAGATTTAGGAGGAGAGACAGCGGGAAGCTGAAACCACAACACCGGGTGAATCCCTCTAAAGCCCTTCCCATTCCTTCAGGGAAATGGTTTTCCCGATGATGATTTCAACTTCCTTAATCATCATCCTGAGCTGGGGGACTGAATATTCTGGGTTGTTCGGTATGGCCAGGGTGTGGCGGCCGTACCGCATATAAAAGTGGCGCCCACCAGGTTCCGGGGAACTGAAACCAAGCCTGACAAGTTTTTTTATGAAGACCCTCCGTTTGCACGGAGTCCACCTAGGCATCTGCGGCTGCCTCGCTGCCTGACGGGATCCCCTTGTTTATGTCGAAACCGTCGATTACAGGCAGGATGTCGCCGTGCCTTATCTTCACTATGAGCCACCCTTCGAGGACTGACCGGAGCTCGTTTTGACACTCGGAGAGGCTTTCCCCGAAGGCCACAACCCCGGGGCAGTCGGGGATCTTCCCGGAAAAGGAGCCGTCCTCAAGCTTGTCGTATACCGCCTTGTCCAGGGCCTTGTTTATATATTCGATGAGCATCGGGACCACCTGTTCTATACCTTATATTTTTAACGTACCGTATACTTTTTTACATCTATACCGTTATACCTTTGACGAAGCCCAAGCGGTCCATCGAACCCACAGAGGTATTTAATGGTTACCACATCACTAGCTAGGCCGGTGGGGGTCAACTCGGTTTTAAGCTTGGACGGTTATGTTTTTTCTTCTTCACTTTAACTTCTTCAATCTCCCCTTATCTGCCTTGAAGATGTTCAAAAAGATGTTCTCGAAGCTGGAGACCTCCCGGCGGTCGTGGACGTCCCTGTTGATGAAGGCATAGACGGCCGGCCCCTTCCGGGTGAGGTGGTCCAGGGCGGAGGATATGAACTTGTAGGCCCCGTCCATGCCGATGTTGAGGATGAGGTTGGAGAGGGGTTCGAAGAGGAAGACCCCGGATTCCGGCATCTCGTCGAATACCGCCTTGAAGTACTCCAGGTTGGTCATGGGTATCTCCTCTATGGCCTCGTCGTCTGTTGGGGCCGCCCCCTCGGTGGGCAGGGTGATGATGCGGACGTCCTTCAGCCGCCTGCGGTACATCCCTGCCTTGGACGGGGGGCAGACGAGGTAGACCGGCCTGTCACTGCCCCGGAGGTCCTTGACCATCTGGACGACCATGTCCTCCACCCCGCTTCCCTGGTCGTATTCCACCAGGGCGCTCCCGCCCATCTCCTCGGGGTCAAAACCTGCCTCGACCTCCACCACCGGGGTCAGGCTCATCGAGACCATGTTCTCCTTCTCCAGGTTGACCGACCCCCTGGCCTCCAGGTAGCCCGGGGCCTCCACCGTGATCTTGTAGTTCCCCTTCTCCAGCGACTCGTAGTAGGCCACTCCCAGGTTGTCGGTCTTTCTCATGATGACCGAACCGGTCTTCTGGGACAGGAGGCTCACCATGGCGTTGGGGATGGGCCGGACCCTCACGTCGTCGTTGACCACAACACTGAGGTCCTGGGAGGCCTTCTTTATGTAGAGGACGTCCCCGGTGTCGGTGCTGATGTACCTGTCGAAGTCCTGCCTGAGGAAGCCGTCGGCCTTCACCGTGACCACGTACTGGCCCTCGGGCATGTCCTCGAAGGTTATCCTGCCCTCCAGGTCGGTCTTGAGGGTCTTGCTCTCCCCGGTCTCCTTGTTCAGGAGCCTCACCTCCGCCCCGATGACCCCGGATTCCGTGCCCTCCTCTGCCACAAGGACGGTGAAGTTGTGGAGGGAGACCTCCTCGCCCACCACCAGGGGCTCACCCGTCGCCCGGGGTGGCCTGCCTTCCGGCCTGGGCAGCCTCACCCTGGGGGCGTGGGTGATGATGCCTTCCAGCAACCGGCCGAGGGGCAGTCCAGGCATGGAGGGCACCCCGGGGCGTCTCACCGGGACCCTGGCGAGACCTGCCCTGAGGATGGGCACCCAGATGAGGAGCGCCATCGTGAGCATGCCGTAGAAGATGTATTCCCTGAAGGGGTTGAAGTGGCCGACCGGGTCGAGGCGGGGTCCGAGGAATCCGAAGGCGGCCAGTAGGAACATCCTCTCCCCCCCGAGGCTTTGCCCATCCTTCCCGGTGATGATGTCCCGCAGGAGCATCCCCAGGACGATTGTCACACCCAGGAGGAGGCCGGCCCCCCTGGTGACGTAGATGCCGTATTTCTCCTCGCCGATGAAGAGGGCGGCCCCGAAGATGATGAAGATGTCCGTGTACCTGTCAAAGAAGAACTCGGGCCGCTCGAGCTCGGAGACCATGGCCTTCCTCATGGTGTATTCCTGGGAGGTCTCGGCACTTATCCCGTTGAGGAACATGGAGACCAGGGCCGCAACGACCAGGTAGTCGGAGTAGGGGTCGTCGATGAGCAGGAAAAGCGAGATGAAGCCCCCGACGGCGGTGATGTAGGACAGCCATACCAGGGCGTTGGCGGGGATACCGAGCCGGTCCATTAAGAGGGCCAGGCTGTAGGTCAGGGGCCTGAGAAGGGTTCTGATGCGCACCTCCATGGAAATTACTAAATACCGTCCCCATAATAAACCTTCTCCAATGTTGAAGGGACGGCGTATCCTGGCGGTGGACGTGGGCACGGGGACCCAGGACGTCCTGGTCTTCGACGAGGCCAGGGAGCCGGAGAACTGCATCAAGATGGTCCTCCCGGCGATGACCCGGGTCCTTGCGAGGAGGCTCCGGGCAGCGGAAGGTGACGTATTCATCACCGGGGAGACCATGGGCGGTGGGCCCTTCAGCCTTGCCGTCAGGGACCACATCAAGAAGGGGTACCGGGTGGTCATGACCGAGACCGCGGCAAGGAGCATCAGGGACAACCTGGAAGAGGTCAGGGCAGAAGGCGTGGAAGTGGTGCCCGACGGGACCCGGCTCAACGCCACGGCGGGGCTTGAGACCCGGGACGTGGATTTCGCCCTCCTGCGGGAGGTCATGGAGGCGGTGGGCGAGCCCTGGGACTTCGATTCCGTGGGTGTGGCGGTCCAGGACCACGGGTATGCCGAGGGGACATCCGACAGGGTGTTCAGGTTCCGGAATTTCCAGGAGGCGGTGGATTCCGGGACCCGCATCCACGAGCTGATGTACCCCGAGCCCCCGGCCCATTTCACCAGGATGCAGGCCGTCAAAAGGACCCTAGGGAGGGAGTTCGACTGCCCGGCCTATGTGGTGGACACAAAGGTCGCATCCATGGCAGGGGCGGTCCTGACCCAGGAGGGGTGCGGGAGGCCGGTGATGGCGGTGGACATAGGCAACGGCCACACCACGGCGGCCATCCTGGACCGGGAGGACAGGCTCGTGGGCATATACGAGCACCACACCACATGCCTCACAAAGGAGAAACTGGAGGCCCACCTGAGGGCCTTCTCGGAGGCGGTCCTGACCGGCGAGGAGGTCCTGGAGGACGGGGGGCACGGGTGCTGTACCAGGGAGGCCGTGCCCCTGGACGCGCTGGAAGGGGTATACGTCACCGGCCCGAGGCGTCGGCTCCTCGAGGGTTCCCTGGAGCTTGACCCGGTGTTCCCGACCCCATACGGCGACGTGATGATGACCGGGACATCGGGAATCGTGGAGATGATGAAAAGAGTGGAGAGAGGGGATATCGACCAAACTTGAGAAAGGAGGCTTGAATCGATACCCCCCATATCGACTTGCGAGATACTATATATATGGCTTTTTAGAAAAAGGTTTATATCCAGTTGAATTTTTTATAATAATGACGATAACTTTGGATGAAGTGGATGAGAGAAGATGAGACACGCACCCCTGCTGATGGTGGTCCTGGTAATCCTGGGGGTATATATCCTCCCCACGGCATTTGCCAGGTTCGCCGGGGCCCATACCATGGAGTTGAACCAGAGCTCGGGGGTGGAAGGGCTCAACTGCATCGCATGTCATGAGATAATCTATGACGAGCTCAACGCCACCGCCGCCCGGGCCACGGCCCAGGTCCACCGCAACGCCGCCGGCAACGCGAGCTACACGCAGCCCTGGCTCAACATGACCCTTGACAACACAACAGAGGTGGCCATCTGCTACCTGTGCCACAGGGCCCAGACCGATGCCACAGGCTCCCACACCAAGGGTGTGGTGAGGGCATGCACCGACCTGGACTGCCACGGCACCAACGAGTCCACCAACAACACGGCATACCCCACTGCAGGGAACGTGGGCCCGGTCCTTGGCGGCCACAACGTCCACGAACCGTTCTTCGACGGCATGAGCGCCTATGATTTACCTCAACGAGACGGGCTCCAATTACACACTGGGTTTCTGGGCGTGCCTGGGGTGCCACACCGAGGTCACGGTCACAAAGAACGTCACCAAGGCATCCTTCCAGCATAGCGACCCAGCCCAGTCCAGGAAGAGGTATCTATGACCCCGGGGGCGGGAGATGCTGGGGAGGTGGCGGGGGATTGAGGCCGGAGGAGGTCAGGGAGCTCTTCCCCTCTGCCAGGGATTACCTGTATCTTGACGCCGCATCCCTGGGTCCCATGGCCCGTCCGGTCAGGATGGCCTTGGAGGGGTATCTACAGGCCATGGGGGCGGATGCGTCCAACCGCTTCGAGGGCTGGTACGGGGAGATAGAGGAGGCCCGGAGGCTCCTGGCCGGGCTCCTGGGGGCCCGCCCCGGCGAGATAGCCCTGACCCACAACACCTCCGAGGGGGTGAACCTGGCGGCGTCCCTTGTGGACTGGAGGAAGGGCGACCGGGTGGTTGTCTCTGAGGAGGATTTCCCGACCAACGTCTATCCCTTCCTGAACCTCAGGGACCGCGGAGTGGAGGTGGACTATATCGGGAAACCCACCCCGGAGGCCGTGGAGGCCGCCTTGAGGGATGGGACGCGGATGGTCTCCATCTCCAGCGTCAATTTCAGGGACGGCTGGCGGGCCGACGTTGAGGGTATCGGGAGGGTGTGCCGGGAGGAGGGCGTCCTCCTCCATGTGGACGCTGCCCAGTCCGCCGGGGCCCTGGAGACGCCTCTGGAGTGGGTGGATTTCATGTCCGCCCCGGGCTACAAGTGGCTCCTCTCCCCCCTGGGCACCGGGTTCTTCTATGTGAGGGAGGAGCTCATCGGGGACCATCCCGCCCTGGGCTGGCGCTCGGTGGAGGAGCCCATGCGGTTTGACACCCGCAACTACAGGGTCAGGAAAACGGCCGCCAGGTTCGAGCTGGGCAACCCCAACGTCCCGGGTGTGCTGGGGATGAAGGCCGCCCTCGAGATGCTGACGGACGTGGGCCCACGCAGGATAGAGGGGCACGTCCTGGCCCTCGCCGGCGCCATCCTGGATGGCCTGAAGGAGAAGGGCTTCCGGGTGATATCCGATTTCGAGGAGGACCGCAGGTCGGGAATCGTCTCCTTTACCGCACCCGGGATCACAAAGGAGAGGCTGGCACGGGAGGGAATCGTGGCCACGGTGCGGGACCACGTGCGCCTCTCGCCACATGTGTATAACAACGAGGAGGACGTGGAGAGGGTGCTGGAGGCACTCGGGAGCGGGTGAATCCCGCGGATTCATCTCTTCGAAAAGAGGGCCACGGACTGGACCCATCCCTCGTCCCCCCAGATGGGGTAGCGGAACTCCACGGCCCTCATGTCCTGGTAGGCCAGCCCCATGTCCTTGAGGGCGGCCTCAATGTTCCCTGGATTGAATTCCGGGTCCTTCAGGGGCCGCCACAGGGCCAGCTCCCACAAATCCTGGGGATAGAAGTCCTCCACGGGGGCCATGGGCTGGACCGGCTCCAGGAGGAGGAGCCTGCCCCCCGGCTTCAGTGCCCTGGCTAGCTTTTCCAGGGCGTGGACGGGGTTGCGGATGTATTCCAGCAGGGCGTCGCAGATGACCAGGTCGTATGCGCCATCGTCGAAGGGTGATTCCTTCTCGATGTCGTACCTGACGGTCCTGGCGTCCTTTGACCCGAGCCAGGCCCGGGTTTCTGCGAGAACGGCCGGGGAGATGTGAGCCAGGGTGAGGTCGGCCCCCCTCCGGGCAAATGAGCGCAGGTAGTCCCTGATGCCGGTTGCAGCGTCCAGGATGCGCTCGCCCCTCTTGACACCCGCCAGCTCCCGGAAGGCCTCCATCCTCTTCTTTCCAAGCTTATCCGGCTCCTTCTTCTTCCCCCTCACCCTCCCCGGGAAGTCGAAGAACCCTTCCCTTCCTGAGACTCTCACGATATACTCGTCCCCTCTCTTGAGGTTTCTGGCCCTGCCCCGGTCGTCCATGTCGATGTCCACCCTCTTGAGGGGCCCGGTATCGGACTCAAATGTCACGTCCAGGAGCCCGTGGCCTGAACCCATCTCTGTGACGGTCATGGTGGGCACATCCCCCATCTCCTCGGTGTGGGGCAGAACAGCCATCCAGAGCCACTCCCCGGCCTCCAGCTCCAGTGGCCTTCTGGAATTTATCATGGCGAAGACGTCGTCCCCGTAGGCCTTGGCCACCGTGGTGATGGGGCCCTTCTTCGCGGATACGATACCGAAGGTGCGGATGCCCGGGTCCTTCAGCGGTCCCTTTCCTCTTCCAATGGGTCCTGGCATGCTATCACACGCCCGGGCGGCTTTAGAGGGTTTTCCTCCGCAGGAGGAGGTCCTCCTTCCTGGGGGATATGGCCGTGCCGGGGAGGAACTCCACCTCGTCCCCCTCCTTCCATCCCACCAGACGGATGACCTCCGAGGGTATCTCCACGTAGTAGACACCCTTCAGGGTCTTCTGGACTTTCTTCATATCCCCTCCATCTGGCGGGAGGTTATATTAAGATATTGGAGGCTGGGTGATTCTCTGCTCCACATCCCCCTTACGTTTATATACCCCGGGAGCGACTTCACCTCCATGGGACGGGTCAAGATGTTCTCCCTGAGCACGTGCGGCTGGTGCAAGAGGACCAAGAGGCTCCTGGATGAGCTGGGGGTGGACTACCAGGCCGTGGACGTGGACCTGCTGCCCGGCACCCAGCGGGAGCGTGCCCTGGAGGAGATGAAGAAGTGGAACCCAGAGGGGACCTTCCCCACCCTGGTGGTGGACGGTAAAGAGGTCATCGTGGGGTACAGGGTGGACAAGATAAAGAGGATTCCTACCAGGGGCTAGAGTGACCTTGCGAAACGGCGCAGCGCCTCCTCCTGGGGCGGTTCGATGGTCAGGGGGTGGGGCCGAATCTCCCGGATGGTCCTTATCGCCTCCTCTGCATCCATGCCCTTCCGGATGAGCCAGGCCGCAAGCATGGTCCCGGTGCGCCCCACCCCGCCGAGGCAGTGGACGAGGACGGGTTTTCCCTCCCCCATCTTCTCCTCGGCGTAGGCGATGAACTCCCTTATCTGTTCCTGGGTGGGTGCGGTGTGGTCGGGTATGTAGATGACCTTGTGCTCCATGCCACTGGCCCTGATGGCCTCCGGGTCAACCATGTCGGTCTCCAGGGACACGATGGCCCGAAACCCATGCGCATAGAGCTGGTCCAGGTCCCAGGGGAACCAGGTGGGTCCGGGCCTCCCTGCAAGTCTCCCCTCCTCCACCCAGTAGACCTGGTCCATGGCCGGCCTTCAGACCCAGGAGCCCTGCCCCTGCCTCTGGGCGGCAAGCAGTCCTGCGGCGATTGCCACAAGCCCCAGGGCCATGACCGGCAGGGGGTTGAGGACGTGCTGGTAGGCGTAGCTTTCCAGGCCCATGGAGATGCCCTTCCCGATGAGCTGGCCCATGAGGTCGTACTCGGGCTTCAGCCCCACGGCGACATCGGTGGAGAGGCGCGGGATGAAGTCTGCCATCTTCCAGGTAGCGTATCTGAACCCCAGGCCGAAGCCCAGGAACAGGCCCCCGAGGGCACCGATTGCAGTCGAACCAAGATTCTTCATGTCAGTCTACCTCCTTTTTGCCACCATCCTGGTGGAGGGGCGTAGGCGGCGCTTATTTATAGGTTACGTCATCCCTTCAGCTCGCTGCCCCCGGGAGGCAGGAACTCCTGGATGTCCTCCAGGGATACGGCCTCCAGGGCACCCCGCAGCTCTTCCCGGGCCTCATCGAGCCACCTGGCCTTTATCTGCCTGGCCACCTCCTGGCTCTTCATCCTGCCGGGTATGATGTGGACCGGGTACCTGCCCTCCTTCTCGATAGGTGCCGGGGGACCGCCGATGACCCTGGCCACGGGGGTCTCGCCGTCTTCCAGCCTGACACCTATGGCCAGCCCTACCACCCCCTTGCCGAAATTGCGTCTGCCCCGGATGATGAATGCCCCCTTGGTGACGTACTCGCCGTGCTCGGTGGTCTTGGAGACCTGCTCCGGCCTCACCCAGTAGACGTCCAGGCTGAAGACCGAGTGGCGCCATGCCCGGGAGTAGGAGGCCGCAAAGTCGAAGGCCTCCTGGATGGTGGTCTCCGGCACCTCCCTCCCCTCGGTCTTGATGACCACCGCCGGGGCACCGTGGATCTCGGCGTGCACGAATATGTCGCTGTCTTCCATGTACCGCTTCACCAGGACCTCGTTTGAGCTGGCGTCCCTGCCCCCCAGGACCAGGAA
>JAADFM010000018.1 GCA_013152845.1 Methanobacteriota archaeon
GACCTCGTACCTGATGATGTAATCCCCGGCCTTGGTACCGCTTATGAGGAGGGGGAACTCCCGGGTCTCCCTGACGTCGATGCTCTCGTTTACCTCCATATCGCCGGAATAGACGTAGAGGGTGTCGTTGGCCCGCCTGACCTGGTAGATTATCTTGCCGAGCCACCTGGAGTCGTTGGTACCCATCTCGATGTTATTGGGCAGGTGGAGGATAAGGGTGGCGTTGGAGATGGGGGTGTAGCCGGTGTTTTTTACCTTTATCTTGAAATCCCCCGCCCGCTCAAGGGACACCTCGTCGGCGTAATCTATCGCCACCTCGATATCCTTCTTCTCCACGGTCACCCTCCTACAGGCCTTAACAGCCGGGGTGACGGTTATGTTGATGGTCAGGTTGCGCTGGTTCCAGCCATAGGCATCCCTGAACCTTGTGACCACGGGTATCAAAAAGGTGGTCTGGTTTTCCACCACAGGCGAGATGAGCTCGAGGGAATAGTTCCTGTACACCGGGGTCCAGGTCCTCCTGCTGGTGCAGCCGGGATAGTATTCGGCCTTCAGGACATCCTCGTAGTACTCACCCTGCCCCCTGGTTATCCGGCCTCCGGCAGCCAGGAACCCGGACAGGTCGATGGCAGTGGTCACCTCGCTTACGGAATCGCTCCCGTTGGCCGTCACATTGCTCGAATATGCAGCCGGGCATGACCTTCCTTGAGGTCCCGTTGACGACGGTTATGTTCAAATCAGGATACAGGCCGGACAGCTTCTCGCTGGAGGTGAACTTCACCTCTTCCAGTGTCTTGGTACAGTAGCAGGCGCATTTGCCCTCCGGGATGTCCTGCAGGGTCCTGTTGAGGGCCTTGACGTCTATATCGGAATAGTTGACGGTGGTGTTGGCGGTGATGCCGCTGCATGCAGTGGGCCTTACGGTATAGGTATAGGAGACCGTCTGGTCCGGGAGGAGCTCCCCCTTCCAGGAGGTGGTGCCTGAGAGGACCTCCAGGCCCTTGATGTTCTCCTCTACGAGGACGTTCCGGGCTATGGCATTGCCTGCGTTCTTTATCTCCACCGTTATGTTGGCGGTGCGGTTTATGGTAATCACGGGGCCGGTCTCATTGGCGTTCCACTTCAATGCCCCGATGGTCTTGTAGACGACCAGTTTGGGGGAAAACCGCGTGGTGGTCTCCCCCGAGGATGCCCGGTACTCGTTTCCGAGGCGGTCCTTGTAGGTGACCGTGGACGTCTCAGCACACCCGATGGGGTCATCCGATATCACCTCGTAGACGAAGCGTTTGGCCCTTCCCCCGGGCAGGTTGCCCTCCCAGGATGTGGTCCCCTGCAGGACGAAGAGGTCGCTGGGCGGAAGGTCGGACCACTTCACGTCATAGGCGGTCATGTCCCCGGTGTTGTTGATGGTGACGGTGACACGGATTACCCTGCCCTGGTATAGGAGGGTCCTGTTGGAGACCTCCCGGGTGACCGTCAGGACGGGCGGGTTTATCTCCACCTCCACCGGATAGGTATCAGTCCGCCTCGTGACCCTGCCCAGCTGGAGGTTGTCGTCGGTGTATTCCAGCTCGAAATAGAGGGTGAGGTTGGCCCTGGCAGCCCGGTAGGGCGCCTTCAGCCGGTACTTGAAGCTCTCGACACTCCCGGGGCACATGGAGGACACAGCCCTGGCATCGGTGGAGATGAGCTCGAAATCCCCGAGCCTCGGTGTTATCTGGACATCCCGGGCCTCCAGTTCCCCTGTGTTGTTCAGCTGAATCTCGATTTCGAATTCCTCGGAGGGGAATACATAGACCCTGCCGGAGGTCGAGCTGAGGACATCGATGCGGGTGAGGTTGAGGCTCACGTTGGCCCGCTGGGGGGTATATATGCTCAGGTTGGCCTTGTTGCCCCCGAAGGTGTTGTAGAGCTCTATCATTATGTCGTCTCTGATGATCCGGTTCTCCGGCCCTGCCCCGACACCTCGAAATAGGGGCTGGAGTCCTTGAGTACCTGAACCCTTGCCGCCGCAGAATTGAATATCTTGGTGACCTTGACCTCGTAATCGTCCACCACCGTGCTGTTGCCGAGGCCCAGGCCCGCTGTGGCGTTGAAGAACCTCTCGCTCCATCCTGGGTACTTCCCCACCGCCGGCTCGGGACACTCGGCCGAAACCGCAGCCGGGGCCAGGAGCAGGAACGCGATGAGCAAAGCCTTAGGATTCAAAACCCTCTACCTCTCTTATATCCATCAGGGATTGTCTCCCTGTCTCCAATTCCTTTATAATAATCTTTCCTTTTTTATACTCTTCTTCTCCCAGGATGACCACATGAGAGAAACCTTCGGCGTCCGCATAGGACAGGGCCTTGCCCAGCCTGCGCCTCATGGGGTCTATCTGACACGGGATTTTTCTCCTCTCTCTCAGGCTCCTTGATATCCGTATGGCCTCGTCCAGGAGACCTTCTGTCGTGGATACCACAAGATACCTATCCTTTTTTACCTCATTGAATTTAAATTTGTCCATTTCCAGGGCCAGAATCAGCCTGTCGAACCCGAAGGCAAACCCGCATGTGGGGGCCTTCTTGCCGCCCAGGACCTCCACCAGGGAATAGGCGCCCCCGCCGCATATCTGCTTTTCAGCCCCGAGTTTGGGGGCATATATCTCAAAGACCGTCCCGGTATAGTAGTCCAGGCCCCGGGCCATCCCCAGGTCGATGACGTAGTCAGTCACCCCGAAGGAGCCCAGCTTTTCCACGACCTCCTCCAGGCTGTCCAGCTCGCGGAGCGGGCCCTCGCGGCCTTCCAGGAGCTCCCTCGCCTTCTCGATAGTATCTCTTTCCCCCTCCATCTCCAGGAGCCCTGCCATGAGCTCCCGTTCCCGGGCACCGAGCCCCAGGGTGTCAAGGAGGTGCTCCAGAGCCTCCCCCTCGCCCTTGTCGATGGCCCCCATCACCCGGTTCTGGTCCTCCTCTCCCACCCCGGCCTCATCCAGGATCCGCCGCAGGACCCCGATGTGCCCCACGTGGAGGCTGTAATCCTTCAGTCCAAGTGCCTCGAGGACGTCCACCGCCACCGCGATGACCTCGGCATCGGCCTCCGGGTAGGAGGAACCGATGAGCTCAAGCCCTGCCTGCCAGAACTCCCTGTACCTGCCGGACTGGGGGCGCTCGTACCTGAAGCAGTTCCCGATATAGAAAATCTTCCTGGGTTTTGGCTTCTGCTGGTACTCGCTGATGTACAGCCGCATGGCCGGGGCGGTGAGTTCGGGACGCAGTGCCAGGTCGCGCCCGCCCTTGTCCTTGAAGTGGTAGAGGTGCTCCTTGATCTCCTCCCCCGACTTGGTGGTTATGAGCTCCAGGTGCTCGAAGGTGGGGGTCTGGACCTCCTGGTAGCCGTAGCCCTCGAATACCCGGCGGATGACCCCCTCCACGTACCTGCGCTTCTCCATCTCATCGGGCAGGAAATCCCTGGTGCCCCTGGGCCTCTTGAACATCATGGCACTACCCCATGTGCAGGAGGTACTCTTCCAGCATCTTCGGGAAGCTGGTGCCCTCCACGTAGCGCAGACCCAGCTTCTCGGCCCACTTCTTTATGCCCTCGTCCGAGGCTATCACGCCGGCATCCATCTCCTTGGCCAGGAGGAGCACGTCCAGGTCCGGGGCCGAGTCCAGGGTCCCGTATCTGAGGGCGTTGCGGTACTTGGCCCTGAGCTCCTTTATGGTGTTGCCCGTGGCCTCCTTGACCTGGGCCTTGTCTCCCCCCTTCTTCACGATATTGGCGCTCTCGTCCGAGGCCACCCATATCAGGGCCTCGGAGACCTTCATGCCCCGGTTCATCCTCTCCCTTATGTCCTTGACGTACTCATAGAAGACCTCTGATGGTATCTTGACCTCGTACCTGTCGGGGGTCTTCTTCACAAGCCAGGTGTCTATCTCGGTTATCACATCGTCGTCGCAACCATGGCGCCTTATGAAGTCGCAGAGCTCGTTGTACACCGTCGGGTATGGGATATGGCAGCTGATGTTGAGTTTCGTCCTGGCATCGGCTATCAGTGACATAATCCGCTTGACGGTCGTGCACAGGTCATCCTCGCCCCTCAGCTCCTGGGCCGTGAGGGCGGTGGTATCCAGGACGAAACGCTGCTTCAACTGCATGGGAAAAGCTTTCAAGTTATGACTATAAAAACCCTTTGGTACAGGGGATTTCCGGGGCCGGAAAAATCATCCCCCGGCCCCAGCACCCGCTCCGCCGGCCCCGTACCTCACTATCGGGCACCGCCTGTGGCATGCCCGGCACGAGGTGCACGTATCCCGGATGTATATCCTCCCGCCGGTCATCTCCACCGCGCCCTGCCCGCACTGGCCCAGGCACAGCCCGCAGCCAAAACAGTGCAGAGACCTCTGGGAGAGGGCGTAGAGCTCCCCAAGCTTCCTCGCCCTGTCCCCTCCGTCCCCTGCCTCAAACTCGAAACTGCCGTCCTCCCTCACCACTATCCCGTCGAACTCGATGCCCTCCCCGGCAGGGGTAGGGGTGCAGCCCAGGGCCTTGGCCATCTCCCTGGCCCTCTCGAAATCCATTGCCACCCGTCCCACCACCCTCTCCCCCTCCACCTCATAGGAGAGGCCTTTCATGTGGTGCGGCCCTACCCCGCCTTCCCCGGGGCGCCGCCACCGCCAGGTGCCCCGTGAGATGTCCTCCTGGCTCATACCCCAGCCCGCCAGGGCGTCCCGCCACCTCGCCCACAGCTCGGGATGCATATCCCCTACCGCCTCCATCTCCGCCACATCGGTAGCAGGACACGGCCAGCAGCCTATCCTCTCAAGGCCCATCTCATAGAGGGCGTTTGCCTCCACCCCCTCCCCCAGGACATACATGGAGGGCCGTCCAGTGCTGGATGGGGCTGGCCCCCCTCTGTTTGGGCAGCCACGGGTTCCTCCAGACCCGGCGGCTCCTCGCCCTGGTCTCGGACTCGTAGGCCCGCTGGCCGATGAAGTTCAGGACCCCGCCGGGGAAATGCCTATCGATAATCTTCGCCGTGGGGCCCAGCTTGCAGACCTTGCAGCACCACCGGTAGTCCCTGCCCGGAGGTCCGAAATACTCAACGCCCCTGAAGAAATCCCCGCCCTCCTCCACCAGGAGCTCCATGCCCCACCGGCCCGCCAGGGAGCGGACGAAATCCAGGGTCTCCGGGAACTCTATCCCTGTGTCCACGAACATCACCGGCACGTCCCCCAGGACCTTCCTCACCAGGAGCAGGGTGGCCAGGCTGTCCTTGCCGCCGCTGAAGGCCACGGCCTTGGGGAGGTCCGTCTCATCGGATACCCTCCTGATGAAGGCCAGGGCCTCGTCCTCGTATTTCTCCAGGACCTCCCGGTTGGCCTCCACCGCATCCTGCCAGTCCTGCCCGCCCGGCAGTACCCGTGGGGGCTGCGGAGGGGCGGACCTCCTGACCTTGACGAACATCCCCTTCTCCCTCTCCCCGGCCTCTGCCCCCGACATCCTGCTCCTCCCCACGGCCACCACCCCCTCCGGGGCGGCCACCACCACCTGCTCCCCCTCCCGGATATCCCGGTCGAAGAAGGTCACCCCGGGCAGGAGGACGCTGGCCCCTTTTAATATATAGGGCACCGCGGAGGCGTCTATCTCCACGACCCGCCTGGCAGTAGCGTGCTCCCGTATCCGCCGGGCGCCCTCAAGGCGCGGCAGGAAACTGTAGCGTCCTTCCTCCACCTCGTATTCCAGCACGCCGAGGACCCGGCCGTCCACTATCACCTCGTCGAAGCGGTCCCTCCCGGAGGCCTTGTTGAGGATGACCACCTTGTCCGCCGGAATCAGGTCAGGGACCCCGAAACACCTCTCAACGGTCCTGTTTATTATCTCCACGTCCCTTTCGAAGGCCGGCCTCACGTCCCCCGGGGGTGAGACGGACACCGCCCGGGTCCGGCCACTGCAAATCCCGCACCTCCTGCTCAGGACTGGCAGGTTGCACTCCATGCACCACCTGAGCTTCATCCTGCCGAGATAGGGTCTGCCCATGGCATAGCTAAGTTATATATCCACTTAAAACAATCCAGTACCATGCGGCATCTGGAGAGCTTCAAGGTTGAAGGCAAGAACTCCATGCAGTACTGGACCGCCATCAGGAACCCCCTCAGGGTATGCCTCAACTTTGCGGTCATCTACACCTGCCGGTTCCTGCCCTCCCTGAGGCTGAAGAACGCCCTCTACCGCCTCCTGGGCATCAAAGTCGGCAAAGACGTCTCCGTGGGGCTCATGGCCATGTTCGACATATTCTTCCCTGAGCTCATCGAGATCGGGGACAACACGGTCATCGGCTACAACACCACCATCCTGGCCCATGAATACCTGGTGGACCGGTGGAGGAAAGGCAGGGTGAAGATAGGCAGGGACGTCATGATAGGGGCCAACTGCACCGTCCTGGCAGGGGTCACCATCGGGGACGGTGCGGTGGTCTCGGCCGCCTCCCTCGTCAACCGGGACATCGCACCCGGTGCCTTCGTGGGCGGTGTCCCGGCCAGGGAACTCCAGGGGGGTGACGGGCCCTGAAGGGCAGGGGACTGATAAAACTCTTCATTGTGGTAGACCTCCTGGGGACCCTCGCCGGTTTCTACTACTACAAAGAACAGTTTGCGGCAACCCCGCCGCGCCTCTGGTTCTTTGTCTCGGACTGCCCCAACTACACCTTCCTCATGGCGGTGAGCCTTTTCACCCTCCTTAAGGGAAAACGGTACCACCTCTACAACTACCTCGTCTCGGTGGGCACCGCCAAGTACGGGTTCTGGACACTCTTTGCCGTCCTCTTCTACCGGGAGTACTTCCTCGCCCCCGAGAACAGGCTCCTCTACACCGGCATCTTCATCTCCCATTTCGCCATGATGCTCGAGCCGGTCGTCATCCTCCACAAGGTCCGGGTCAGATGGTGGTATATCCCGGCATCCCTGGCATGGTTCTTCCTCAACGACTTCTTCGACTA
Source organism: Methanobacteriota archaeon (assembly GCA_013152845.1). Lineage (GTDB taxonomy): Archaea > Hydrothermarchaeota > Hydrothermarchaeia > Hydrothermarchaeales > JAADFM01 > JAADFM01. Next base: position 6,977 of record JAADFM010000018.1, read on the forward strand.
CGGGGTGGGGGTCCACCCCTGGGTGCCCGAGCACAGCATATCCACCCTCATGTGGGCGACCGTGGGCATGAGCATCGGGTTCAGCCTGGTCTTGTACTATGCGGTGAAGAGGCTCCGCCGGCCGGTCCTCTTCGACTACTAGAACCCCCACTCCTTCAGCTTTGCCTGGAGGTCGATCTCCCTCTTTTTGGCCCTCTTTATCTTGAGCTCGGTGATGGAGATGTACTCTTTGATGCGCTCCTCAATCCTCTCTATGTCCTCCACCCTTATCCTGACCCTTATCCTCGGGTCGTCGGCGTCGGCCACCTCGATGTGGCCCCTGTCAACCTCCAGGGACTCCTTGAAATCGTAGTACTTCTGGAGGCACTTGGATATAATCCCCTTCAGGCTGAACCCGCCCAGGAGTATCATGACGTCCAGGGTATCCTTCTCATTGGAAGATACCAGGCTGGAGTACCTGAGCACCCCGCCGCGCCTCCCTGCCAGGTTCTTCACCGCCCAGTCCCGGGTGATGCGCTCCAGCTCCTCCTGGGAGAAGATGCCCCGCTCGATGTACTTCTCCGGGGCCACCACGATGATGTACGCCATGGTAGCGGTCTTGGGGTCCACCGGCACCATCGGGCGGTTTATGGCGGTATCCAGGGCGGTCTCGATGCTGAAAATCTCCGGGTCGTTGCCGAGGCTCATGCAGGGTGTGAAGTGGTAGGTCCCGATGTTGGAGGGCAGCTGGTAGTAGTCGGAGATGTCGATGGTGGAGCGGGCCTGCCTGCCCCCCGGGGCTATCATCATGCTTATTGCCTTTATTATCTCCTGGTTTATCCGGTGGTACCTCTCCTCCCTGGTATCGCTGGTAATGCCCAGGATGTTCTCCACCTGGCTGTTGTCCACCAGGAGGAGCATGTCCGCGTTCTGCCTCCCCTCCTCCCCGAACTTCAGGAGCCTTGTGATGCCGCATACGGTGTTGAAGAACCTCTGGGACGCCTCGAAATCGTAGGGCAGGATGCCGAAGGCCATGTAGCTGTTCTCCCCCGGGGACACGGCCACGTCGCCGTACTTCAACCGGTTCATGATGTAGGGCAGGGAGCCGTTGCCGGTGCCCCCGCCCAGGGTGGTAATACCCATGATGACGTCCCGGCCGCCGATGCCCAGGTTGGCGATGTAGCGCCGGATGGTATCGAAATCCTCCCTGGCCTCGTTCTCCCCCACCTTCCAGTTGTTCCCAGCCCCCGAGGGGGACTTGCCGAATATGCATATCTTCTCCCTCTTAATCTTCTCGAAGGTCTCCCTGAACCCAGGCTCCCTGGAGAGGATATAGTCGAAGGTCTTCTCGGGCTTGACATCTGCGGTAGAGGTGTTCAGCAGGAGGACCCGGTCGCCTATCACCGGGTTCCTGAACTTGGCGTAGTAGAGGAAGGATATCCTGTTGGCCCCCTCCCCCGAGGCTATGATGCTCCACCTCGTTCCCTCGTCCACCGTCATCCCACCTTAAGCTTCCCTCTGACCAGTTTGGTTCCCGGGTTTTTCAGATGGTAGAGGGTCAGGAACCTATCCGCATACTTTATGGTCAAATCCCCGGGCCCCACCTCCTTCCTGTCCCGCAGCTGCTGGGCAATGATGGGCTCCACCTTCGGATAGTTCTCCATTATCTTCATGAACGCCTTGTCCTCGTCAAGCTGAGCCAGGATGTGCTCGAGGGCCACCCTGGACGCCTCCGTGAACCGGTCCAGGGGGTGCCTGACGTCCACCGCCTCGATGAGGGCCGGAATCTCCGGGTCCTCCTTCCACAGCTTTGAAGAGAGCTCCTGGGCCTTTATGTCGCTGGCGAGGCTGTGGAGCCGGGTGTCCAGCTTCTGGATTATGGCAGACACCATGTTCTTGAACTTGGTCTCGTGGCGCTGGAGTTCCACCAGCAGGCCTGGGTCCTCGAAGGCCTTCACATAGGCGAGGATACCGGCTATCTCGTCCCGGTCCCTGGGCGCAACGTGCTCGCTGTCCAGGACCTTGGTTATCTTCTCCAGGTTCTGTATCAGCTTGTTCAGCTGCCTGGCAAAGACATCGCTTACAATCTCCCGGAGTTTCCCCCTGACTTCTATCAGGGTCTCCACCGCTTCAGGTCCGCCTCCCCGGGCCCGTGCAATCATCTCGTCTATGGCGGTGACGTCGCCGAATTTTCGCGCCATGGCAGACAGCTCGGTAGCCTCCCTGACACACTGGGCGACGATGTCCTGGTAATCCTCGGTGACCTCCTTTTTCTTTTCGATGAGTTCCCTCAAACCCTTTGCGGTCTTGCCTGCCTTTATATTGAACTCGCTGACCCTCTCCCCGATGGTATACCCCGCATCCTCCAGCCTCCTGAGGTTGCCCCGGAGTTCCTCCACGTATTTCTCCAGACTCGGCCTGTAGCTGGACACCGCCAGGGCCTCGAGGCTCACCAGGCGTTGCTCCACGCGCCGGGACTCCTGCTCGATGGAGGTGAGGGTCATCTTCTCCACCGTGCGCTCTATCTTCTTCATGTCCCTGGAGTAGAGTTTCTGGCCCACCAGCCCCTCCTTTATGGCATCCATGTTCTGCAGGATGTCCTCCATGCTCACCAGGTCCTGGGCATCCTCCATGAGCCGGCGGGCCATCCAGTAGTCGTCCCGGACCTTCATCAGGATTTCCACCTTCAGCTTGTTGATGGTCTTGTCAGTCTGGGTCTTCCACCAGGTATAGAAGATGCTGCCGAAGATGGCCAGGAGGAGGACCGCGATGCCGAAATAGGCAACCTCGGAGACCCCGAACCTGACAAGGAGGGCGAACCCCACCGCCAGGGTCCCCAGGATGGCCAGGAAGGTAACCACGTACTCATTCATTCCTGGGCCTCCAGCTCCTTCGGGCCGAGGGCAAAGTCCTTCTCGTATTCGTCCAGGACCTTCAGGGTGACGTCCTCGTACTGGCTTGCCAGCTGGCTCATGACCTTCAGGCGGCTTATCTGGTTGGGCCGGTAGGTCAGGAGAACCGTGGCCGTTGCCAGGTTCCTCTTCGTCAGGGCGACGCCGAAATGGGTCTCCCCCAGGTGGGAATGCTCCTCCATGACCTTCTTGGCCATGCTGGTGTTGACCCTGCCGGCCTTGGTCAGGTAGGCAGGCGGGAGGCGCAGGAGGACCAGGTTCTTCTCGGCGTCCTCCACCCTGATATCCTCCACCGAGAGCTTCATGAACGACCTGTAGAGGAGGCTTATGACATCGATTTCCTTGTATCCCCCTATGGGGAAGATGTAGTGGAGGAGGTCCCGGGTCCGCTCGCTGGCCCTGCCCAGGCAGGCGAAACCCGGCCTCTGCCTCTTGCCCAGGGTGAAAGAGGTGGCCGCAATGGTATCCTTCAGGTCGATGACCGGGGCATAGCCCTCAAACTCGGCGGGATTGAGCCTCTCGATGGCGGTGCCCACCACGATGTCCCGGAGGCTGCGGGCGATGTACTCGTTGTAGCGCTGGAAGAGCCTCTCGGTGCTCTCGGCATAGGCGATCTTCTGGTTGTCCACCAGTATGATGGAATCCACGTGCTCGGTGAGGATGTTGAGGCTCTCCACCGCATTCTTTGCGGTAAGTCCCCCCTCGTGGCTGGCGGGCAGGACCACCACCGCTATGGTGGGGATGCCCATCTCCTTTAAGACCTTGGCTATGACAGGACTCGCCCCGCTTCCGGTCCCGCCACCCAGGGCGAAGATTATGAAGGCCACGGCAATCCCTATCCCTTCCTCGCTCCCCGTGACCCTTGCCCGCTCGAGGATGATGTCCCTGACGGAATCCTCGTGCCTGAGGGCGTCCTCCTCGGCCTTGGCACGGTTCTTGCCGTAGCCGCCGCTGATGAAGTGGTCGAAACCCTCCATGGTGCCGTTGATGAAGCCCCTGTCCCGTGACATGCCCACCCAGTGCTCCCTTGAGAGGTTCTTCATGGTCTGGAGGTCCAGGGTGGCCGAGTTGATGGCGATGGGGACCGCCACCTTGAACATGTTCCTGTCATAGAAGGCGGCGTCAAGGATTCCCCCTCCACACTGGCCGACTCCGATGAAGACGTAGGGCATGGTCTAATACATCCCCTCAAAGGATATATTTAGTTTTTCCCTTTCAACAAAAACAGAGCGATGCCTGCCAGGACTACGAGGATTATTCCAACGAAAATCTTGGAAGGGCCGCTGCCCCCTTCGGGATGTGTGGTCTGTGGTGATGTGGTCCGGGGGATAACACCTTCCGTGGTTTCCTTCAGGGGGACATTTTGTTCAGGCTGGAGGCCGAGAGGTAGAGTCGCGGTGATAGTGGACTCGGGTCCTTCGAAGGTTGCATCTAGGGGTTTTTCAACAAAACCTGTGCCGGGTCTCCCCACTATGGCGAAATATGAGAATCCTGGTGTTACACCCGTGTAATACACATAATCAGCATCCTCACCTATCAAACTGGTGGGAAGGACCTCCCAGCCGTTATTGT
>JAADFM010000019.1 GCA_013152845.1 Methanobacteriota archaeon
CCCAGGCACCCGCAGGCCGCCAGCACCAGAAGGAATATCAGCCGTCCCCTTTCCATGCAAGGTATAGGTAGAAGACGGATATATAAAGGATGAGGCTGGTGAGCTGCAGCCCCACCTCGATGAGGATCAGGGTGTGGGTTAGGACTATGGCATAGAGGGCGGTCTGGAATGGCCCCCGGTGGTTGCCCACCATGCCCAGGTAGAGGCCCACAAAGGCCGAGGTGATGAGGGTGCCGGGGATACCGAAATCAAGGGTCAGGGGACCCAGGAGTGTGGATGTGATGATGTGGGGCTCGGCATAGCCCAGGACGGCGGTGCTGACCACCTTCTGGGAGGTGCTCAGGATGGCCCCACCCCCCAGCATGCCCCAGGGGAGGGCCATCTCCACGATGCGGTCGAAGACCAGGAAGGTGAACCCCGCCCGGTAGAAGGGGTAGTAGAGGGGCGGAATGTTCCAGCTCCCGAAGGCCAGGACCGCTATGTGAGTGCTCATGAGGGTCAGGATGCCCAGGATGGGGATGCCGGCCAGGGCCACCTCCCTGGCGCGCAGCCTCCCGGAGATGAGACCGCCGATGGATGCCGAGAGGAGGACCGCAATGGCGTCGGACTTGAAGCCCGATATCACCCCGAGGACACCGAGGGCAGCGGCCAGGAGTAGGTAGCGCCGGCCGTAGTAGACCACCGCCAGGGTGGCGGCGAAGACCGCGAAACCGTGGAAGAGGGCCCGGAAGGGGCTCATGGCCGCCACCAGCCTCGCCTCCGGGTCAAGGATGGGAACCCCTCCGGAGAGGACGGGCACCAGGATGGAGGATGCCACCGCCAGGGAACCTGCGGCCAGGACGACCCCCCGGACATCACGGAACCGGCAGGCGATGGTCCGGAGGATGAGGATATAGCCCATGGCCGCGGCAAGGACCAGGGGGAGGGGGATGTCCAGGGTCAGGTATATGGTGAGGGCGGTCACCGGGAACAGGAGAGCCAGGGCCAGGAGGGACCAGGCACCCCGGTGCGCCCGGACGCGGATGCCCCTGCCCTTCCGGACAAATAGGACCAGGGCTGCCAGACCCAGGGCGGTGAGGCCGTAGGCGCTCCAGGAAGGGGGGCCAGGGAAGACGGCAGAGGCGAAGAGGTACCTGGAGGTGATATCCAGCCTGTAGGACGCCCAGGCCAGGGCCAGGAATATGACATAGGCCCCTGCTACCGCGGCATCAGGCCTGAGAAGGCGTCCTGCCGACAGCTTCCTCATAGACGGAATTCACCTCCTTGGCCATCTTCTCCCACGAGAACTCACGGGCCCTCTCCCGGCCCTTCCGGGCCAGGCTCTCCCTCAAACCCGGGTCCTGCAGCACCCTGACCACGGCCTCGGCCAGGGACGCCGGGTCACCTGCCGGGACCAGCCCCCCGTAATCGGGACCCACCACCTCGGGGATGCCCCCGACACGGGAGGCAACCACCGGGATGCCCCTGGCCATGGCCTCCAGGATGACGAGGCCGAAACCCTCCTCCCGGGAGGGCTGGACCAGCAGGTCGGTGCCCTGGTAGACCTCATCCACAGAGTCCACGTAGCCGAGGAACTCCACTCCCTCCACCTCCATCCCCTCAAGGCGGGCGCGCTCTGGACCGTCGCCCACCACCTGCAGCCTGGCATCCGGGACCCGGGCCCTCACCTCCCTGAAGGCCTCAAGGAGCACGTCCGCACCCTTCTGCCTCACCAGGGCTCCCACGAAGGTGACGGTGTACCCCCCGCCGCCCGACGCCGTCCCGGACTCTTCTGCCGGCACTTCCACCCCCCCGTAGATTACTTCTATCTTCGAGCCGTCGGCCCCTATCCCCACCGCCTCCTCCTTCAGGTACCTGCTCACCGCGATGAGCCTCCGGCACCGGCTGAATACCCAGCGCAGGATAGGGCGCAGGGCACGCCTCCTGCCCAGGACCAGGACATCGGAGCCATGGAGGGTGAGGACCACCGGTTTCTTTTTCACCTTGCCCAGGATGACCCCGAGCAGCCCCTGGGGCACGGCGTAGTGGGCGTGTATCAGGTCGAAGTCCTTCATCACTCCCGAGAGAAAGCCTGCCGCCAGGAATACCAGGGCGCGTATGAAGGGGGCCCTGGCCCAGGAAGGGTAGGAGATTATCTCGAAATCGTTCTCAGACCGGGCCATGAGGTTCTCCACATGGGTGACGATGCCGCCCCGGGCAGGCTTCCATGGGGTGAGGAGGAGGACCTTCAACCGCCTACCTCCGGGATTTGACGAGGATTAGGGCACCGGCTGCGAAGTACAGGAATACGTTGAGGTCCACAAGGCCGGTCTCCACTCCCACCAGGGTATAGGCCAGCAGGAATGCATAGATGCCGGCTGCCAGGGGACTCCCGGTCTTCTTGTAGGCGTGGTAGGCCAGGCCGATGACGAACCCCAGCAGCAGGGAGAATAGGATTATGCCAGGGATACCGAAATCCAGGACCACCGTCCCGTAGAGGGTGGAGGTGACAGATATGTTCTGGACCCCGAATATCCGGGCGACCATGGTCCTGGGCCCCAGCCGGGAGCCGGGCAGGAAATGGAAGAAGGAGGAGAAGGTGGCCCAGGCCACCGAGCCCCGGTTGACGCCGAATACCCAGAACCTGCTGACCAGGCTGTCGTAGACGCTGAGGGTCAGCCCGGCACGCCTGCCGATGACCTCGAAGAACCCTATGCTGGTCCCCTCCCTCAAGGCCCGCAGGTAGCCCACCGAGCTGATGGCAAGGACGGCCAGGAAGAATGAAGAGAGGACCTCGGTGATGCCGATAATACCCACAAGGTAGAGGGCCGTGCCGCATCCCAGGATGGAGACGATTATCTGGGTCCTGAATCCCAGAAGACCGATGAGGACCGTGGTCAGCAGGAGGACACCTACACCGTACATCCTGGCCCTTGCCAGGGTGAGCCGCCCTTCCTCAAGCCTCCTGCCCAGGACCGCGATGGCCGCAATCCCGCCCGGGACAAGGAGTGAGGCCAGCATGGTGTAAAGGACGCTGAGACCCCTCTTGGCAGCGGGGTCCAGGAGGGGGACGGCCCCTGCATGGATGAGGTCCAGGAGCAGGAAGAGGGCCCCGATAGCAGAAAGCCCGGCCGCCACCTCCTCCAGCCTGTCCTCCAGGAAAATCTCCCCGAACTCTATCCTCCTTGAGAGGAGCACCCCGGCCGAAAAGGCGATAACACCCACGGCCACCGAGATGAGGGCCAGGTTCGAGGGCCTGTAGGTGGACACCGAAAGGAAGGCCAGATAGACGAAGGGGAAGATGAACAGGGGATGGAAGACCTGGATGCGCCCGGTCTTCACCCTGCGGTTGGCGCAGTCCAGGAGGGACCACGCCCTGCCGGGGTAGAGGGACGCCAGGCGTCCGGCCCACCCTACCGCGCGGGAGCTCCTGACCGACTGCGCCAGGAACCCGGCAAGGAGGTTGAGCGCCCAGCAGCTCCTGCTTGTGGAAAGGGAGCTCTCCACGAATCGTGCCGTGCCCATTAAGAGGGAAAGGAACCTGCTCTCCTGGATCATTTGAGTTCCTCAAGACTTGCCACATGGAGGCCTTCCATGGAGGGTTCCTCCCTGTAACCGAGGTATACCCCCTCCACCGAACCCAGGACGACCCTGTCCGCCTTGATGTCCACACTCTCCAGGGCACCGAGTTCCGCCAGCTCCAGTTTGTAGATGAGCTCGCCCTCCCGCATCTGGCCCTTGCCCACGTCCCGCAGGAGGTAGAGCTGGTCGAAGCGGTCGAAGACCTCCTGGGCAGAGGCATCGCAGCCCACCAGGGCTATGTCGCCTGAGACGTATAGGTGGTCGGCACCGTACCTGGCCTTTATGTCCTCCAGGTAGGCCAGCATGTCATCATAGCCCTCAAAGGAGGCAGGGCCCTGGTTCAGCCTGGCCACGTAGTTGTCCAGGGGCACGAAGGTCATCCTGGATACCGCCACGTCCTCCAGGTAGCTCATGGACCCCCCGAGCCAGAGCCTCTCCCCGTCACGGGTCTTGAACTCGAAGGCACCGCTTCGGGGACGCACCAGGATTCCCCTGAGGCGGACCTCCTCCTGGTCGGCAATCCACTTGCCCTCAACCTCGGCCTCTATCAGGAACCCCTTGGAATCCAGACGCTGGTAGGCCTGGATGGCGCTGTACATCTCGTCACCGGAGTAGGTGAGGTCCTTCACCAGGACCTTTGAGCCGAAGGAGAAAAGCAAAAAGACCACGATTACACCTATAAGAAGGTCGATGAAGTTTATCCCGAGGATGGTGCCCCTGTCCTTATCCACTATCGCCATTTTTATCCCTTACAAGCTCTGATACCGCAAACCAGAGCAGGTTCACGCTAAGTATCACAAAGAATATCCTCTTAAAGATGTCGGTATAAAGGACCAGGACGCGCTCGTTCTGGCCCAGGAGGCCCCTGATGAGGAACTTCAGGGCCCCGTAGACGTAATCGAAGGCAAAGAAGAGGCTCTTGTACGCCCCCTGGAAGGCCTGGAATACCTGGGCCGTGTGGAGGATGTAGAGGAGGAATATCTGGAGGGCCGCAAGGGTTGCGGCCAGGCCCACGGCCTCAAAGAGGGATTCCAGTCCCGCCCAGCTGGGGCTTATGGCCCTGTACCTGGTGAGGAGGAAGTAGACCAGACACGTGGTGAATATCACAAAGAACAGCCTCATATACACCCTCTCGGCATGGAGGAGCTGGAGGGCGCCCTGCTGGGAGATGAACAGGTTTGAGAGTGATACAGTAACGGTGTAGACAATCCCGAAGGGGTAGGAATAGAGATTGTAGAATGGGTTGCCTTCAAAGAAGTTTGCGGCACTGAGGATGTAGAGGAGACATATCTGGACCAGGGTGAGCCCGATGCCCGGGCCCAGAACCCTCACCACCGGCCTGGTGGAATACCGCCCTTTCCAGGATTCATCTGCCATCAGGAGTCCAGATTGGAGCCGGCAGGATTAAAACCTTTCTATCCGAAAAGGTAGGGCATCTTCTGTTTGATGAAACTCTCGGCCTCGAACTCGTTGCTGCCCACCCCGATGTAGATTACGAAGGGGCCTTTCTGGACTATGGTCGCTATATAGACCCCCGCGGAGGTCTGCTTGAACAGGACATCAAGGGTCTTCCCGTCCATCTGGAGGGTCTTGGCCTTGGTCATGGCGTCTCCGCTGCGGGATATCTTGCCTTCCAGCTCCTGGAGGAAGTCGGATGCCTCGAGTTCCGAGCGGTATTTGAAGACATAGACGCTGCCCGCCGGGGTGGAATAGGTGGCCATGGCAGCGGACTCGTAGGCAGGAGATGAGGGGAACTTCAGGTCATACTGATATACAGCCGAGCTCACAGAGGAGACGCTCCCGCCGTCGGGGAGGACGTCTTCCGGGGCGGTTGACGGTGACTGGAAGTCCACGGTCTTCGAGACGGTGGTGGATGTCCCGGCCTCTACCTCCCCGATGTCCAGGAAGATGTCCGGCATGTTCTGGATTATGAAATCCTCTACCCCGAACTCGTTGACGTTGAAGGTCAGGAAATATATGAAAACGCCTTTTTTGATATAGGTGCCCAGGTATTCGTTGTACTTGTACCTGTGGTAGACCTCGTGGGAACTGTCCCCCAGGGTCAGGGTCTTGGGAGTTAGCCTCTCGTCCTGGGTGGCCAGTTTCTCCTCGATGGCCTTGAAGAAGTAGTCCGCATCCTGGACCCCCTTGAATCTAAGGACATATATGGTCCCGACCGGGTTCACGTATATCCCCTTGATGCCGGAGTCGTATCCCCCGGTCTTTGATGGCAGATTCAGTGTGAAGTAGTCCTGGTCTGTGAGGTCCTTTACCTTGTCTGCACCGGGAGGAAGGACCAGGGATGACGGGGTGGACGGGTCAGCGAAGAACGCCCCGGGTCCCGGGGTGGGTGCCGGAGGCGGTGGCGATGTGACCACAGGTGGGGATGTGGTCGCCGGTGGAAGGGTGGTCGCAGGTGCCGTGGTGGCCACAGGAGGACCTGCAGTCTCCTGCTGCCCCCCGCCGCAGCCGGAAAGCAGCGCCAGAATCACCATTACCCCCAGGACCTTTACCTTCATCATATCTCACCCCTTTCTTAGGGTGATATTCAATCCTGTACCATATAAGGGTTTCGAAAAAAGAGTCAAGAAAGAAAAAGAAAAAAGAGAGAAGGCAAAAAGCCTTCTTCAAAGGGCGTCTGCCAGTGCCTGGGCAGCGGCAGCGGTCTCATCCCTGGTCTTGCCAGCGACTATGATGCTGGTGAAGCCAGAGGCAGGTGCATCAGAGATGACCTCGATGTCACCATCGCTGGCGTACCAGTCCACAGTGGAGTCGCCGGACTCGACAAGGGCCGCTACCAGGGCGTTGGCCACGGGGCCGCCGATCAGGACGTGGTTCATGCTCGAGGAAGCAGTATCCTCATCCACGATGTCCAGGGTCGGACCCTCGGAAGCGGTACCGCCGCCTGCAGTCACGGTGATCTTCGTGCTGCCGGTTTTCAGGAAGCCACTTCCTGGCTTGGTGGTCCCCTTGAGGGTCGAGCCGCTGGCAACCGTTGCACTCTTCTTCCTCAGGATGTCGACCTCTTTGGCGAGGGAGAAGTCCAGCTGGAACTCTGTCCCGGGAAGGTCAATCTTGTCGTCGCGAACCATGCTGA
>JAADFM010000020.1 GCA_013152845.1 Methanobacteriota archaeon
TGGTCATGTCCAACCGGGCCATGCGGGAGCTTACGGCCACGGCCGAAGGCCAGGCCATAAAATGCTATGACCAGTTGAAGGGGGCTGCCTGCCATACCGAGATGTGCACCCTGAGGCGGGTCCTCCGGGGCGAGGAGGAGATACACGCCGAGGTTGAGAAGGTCACCCCACAGGGGAGGACCATCCAGACCATCCTGACGGCCACGCCCTACAAGGATTCCAAGGGCGAGGTCACCGGTGTTGTGGAGTTTTTCAAGGACATCTCGGAGATGAGGGCCATGGAGCGCGAGTATGAGGAGACGCTGAGCCGGCTGGAAGAGCGCATAATAGCCGTGGCAGAGAAGGTCGCGTCCACTTCAGAGGAACTGGCGTCCGCTTCCGAGGAGATGAACGCCGTCTCCGAGGAGGTCTCCAACACCATCCAGCAGATAGCCAAGAGCGCCCAGGACCAGATGGAGGACATGAAGAGGGCCACAGAGGAGATGATGAAGGTCTCCAGGATGGTCAAGAACATCGCCCAGGGCAGCCAGGGTGCGGTGGAGGTATCCACCAGGGCCAGGGACCTGGCCACCCAGGGGAGCGAGTCCGCCAAGGTCGCCCTATCCAACATGGCATCGGCTACCGAGACCGCCAATTCTTCGGTCGAGGTGGTTAGAAGGCTGGCGGACAGTTCCAAGAGGATTGGGGAAATCGTGGACGTCATCACCAATATCGCAGACCAGACCAACCTGCTGGCACTCAATGCGGCCATCGAGGCCGCCAGGGCCGGGGAGCACGGCAGGGGCTTTGCGGTGGTGGCCGAGGAGGTCCGCAAGCTGGCCGAGGGCTCAGGCCAGGCCGCAGAGGAGATAGCGGGCCTCATAAAGGACATCCAGCAGGAAACCGAGGGGGCGGTGGCGGCCATGGAAGAGGGTAACACCAAGATTACACGCTCATCAGAGGTGGTGAGCGAGGCACTGATGGCCCTGGAGGAGATAGCCCAGAGCATCCAGGAGGCCACCGAGACCGTGAAGAAGATATCGTCGGCCGCCGAGGAACAGATAGGGGCGACGGAGAAGGTCCTCAAGGCCGTTAAAGGTATAGCCTCCTCGGCCGAAGAGGCCGCAACAGGGACGGAACAGGCCTCTGCCGCCACAGAAGAACAGGTGGCTTCCATGGAGGAGATGGCGGCCTCAGCCCAGGAGCTGGCCAGCCTGGCAGGGAAACTCCAGGAGGAGGTCAAGAAACTGAGGGAACAGCGCGCCTCCAGGAGAGAAGGAAAAAAATAAAAGTGCCGGTCTATAGAGTAATTCAGGTGGTAGCCTAATGTCGGATGATGAGCAGGTTTCTGAAGAGGTCCAGCTGGTGGTGTTCAGCCTGGGCGATGAGGAATTCGGGGTGGACATAAAATCGGTGAGGGAGATTATCAAGATGACGGAGATAACCCGGGTTCCCAATTCCCCGGAATTCGTGGAGGGGGTCATTAACCTCAGGGGTCAAATCACCACGGTAATAGACCTGAGAAAGCGTCTTGACATCCCTCCAAGGGAGAGGGACGAGGACACAAGGATTGTCATAGTGGACCTGGAGAAGACCACGGTGGGGATGATAGTGGATTCGGTATCCGAGGTCCTGCGCCTGCCGAAGAAGGACATCGACCCGACCCCTGCCATCTCCACGGACGTGGAGGCGGATTATATCAGGGGGGTCGGGAAGCTCAAGAAGGGCGAGCAGGACCGGCTGTTAATCCTATTGGACCTGAAGAAGATACTGTCCAGGGAAGAGAAAAGGGAACTGGAGAGTGTTCCTGGATGAAGGGGTGGGACGTTGGCTAGGGTCCTCATCGTCGATGACGCCGCCTTCATGCGGATGATGCTCAGGGACATCCTGGAGAAGATGGGGCACGAGGTGGTGGGGGAGGCCACCAACGGACAGGAGGCAGTGGACGCCTACCGCAGGCTCAAGCCAGACCTTGTGACCATGGACATCATCATGCCGGATGTCATGGGCATCGAGGCGGTGAAGGGCATCATGAAGGAGAACCCCCAGGCCAAGATAGTGATGGTTTCGGCCCTGGGCCAGCAGGCCATGGTGAAGGAGGCCATCGAGTCCGGTGCCAGGGATTTCGTCATCAAACCCTTTCAGGAGGCCAATGTAATAAAGACCATTGAAAACGTATTGGAGGCTTAAGGACAATGATAAAGGTATTGGTAGTGGACGATTCCGTCCTGATGCGGAAGATCATATCGGACCTGCTCCAAAGCGACCCCGAGATAGAGGTGGTGGCCACCGCAAAGGACGGCAGGGATGCCATCGAGAAGGCGGCCAGGTTCAACCCCGATGTCATCACCATGGACGTGGAGATGCCGGAGATGGACGGCATCCAGGCGGTGGAGTACATCATGCGGGAGAACCCCCTCCCCATCGTCATGCTTTCGGCCCTTACCAAGGAGGGGGCCAAGGAGACACTCCAGGCCCTGGAGTACGGTGCCGTGGATTTCATCCAGAAGCCTTCCGGGACCTTCTCCCCTGACCTGCCCAAGATAGCTGAGGAGATTGTGGCCAAGGTCAGGACGGCCGCCGGGGCCAACATCATGCGCCCCAGGGCGGTGGCACCCGAGGCTCCACCCGCCGATGTGGTCTTCGAGGATACAGGGGAGGAGAAACTGGTGGTGATAGGGGCATCCACCGGCGGGCCTTCCGCCATCTACGAGATACTCTCGGCCCTGCCCGAGAACTTCCCGGCAGGGATACTCATCGTCCAGCACATGCCCCTGGGGTTCACCAAGCCCATGGCCCAGAGGCTGGACTCCACCTGCCCCCTCACGGTCAAGGAGGCCGCAGATACCGACAGGATTGTCCCTGGAATGGTTTACGTGGCCCCCGGGAACCGCCACATGCTGGTTAACCAGGACAGGATATTCCTGGACGACGGCCCCAAGGTCCATGGCGTGCGCCCCTCGGTGGACGTGACCATGAAGTCGGCATCCCAGCACTACGGCAGTAACCTCATCGGCATCATCCTGACTGGAATGGGGACCGACGGTACTGAGGGAATCGAGAGCATCAAGAAGAGGGGCGGCAGGACCATCGCCCAGGACGAGGCCACCTCCACCATCTTCGGGATGCCCAAGGCCGCCATCGCAACAGGGGCCGTGGACAAGGTCCTCCCCCTCCAGGAAATACCTGCGGAACTCATATCCATGGTTGGTGGTTGAAGATCGATATATCGGAATATCTCGATATCTTTTTGAGTGAGGCAGGGGAGCACCTGGACCTCCTCAACAAGGCCCTCCTGGAACTCGAGAGGGACCCAGGGGATATGGACCGGGTCAATGAGATATTCCGCTCCGCCCACACCCTCAAGGGCATGGCCGCCACCATGGGGTACCGGGACATCTCGGAGCTGTCCCACAAGCTGGAGAACGTCCTGGACCGCATAAGGAACCGGGAGATGGAGGTCTCCGGGGAGCTGGTGGATACCCTCCTGTTCTGCGTTGACCACCTGGAGTCCATGATAGATGGCGTGGCAAAGGGGACCGAGGTGGATGCCGGGGAGGCCTTCCAGAAGCTGAACGCCATCCTGGGGACCCCGGCGGAGCCCCCCCGGGAGGATGCAGGTGAGGATGTGCCACCAACCCCGGAACGGGAACCGGAGGAGGAGGCCCCACCGGAATCTGCGGAGGTCCCTCTGGAGCCAGAGGACCTGGAGATTGCGGAGAAGAAGGCCGCCGAAGGCCTCACACCCTACAGGATCGACGTGACCCTCTCCCCGGAGACGGCCATGAAGTCGATACGGGCTTTTATGATTATCAAGAACCTTGAGGCCCTGGGCGAGGTCTACAAGACCGTACCCGACGGCGAGGCCATCGAGGAGGAAGACTTCGACCTCGATTTCACGGTCTTCCTGGCCACCCGGGAGGCGGAGGAGAAGCTGGCCGAGGCCGTGGCAGGCATCGGGAGGGTTTCCGATGTGGCAGGGGTGAGGTACCGCCCCCTTGCCAGGGTGGAGAGGGAGGCGGAGAAACCAGAGGAGAAGAAGCCCCGCCCACCGCCGAAGAGGAGGGACCAGGTGAAGAGCATCCAGACGGTGCGGGTGGCCATAGACCGGCTGGACAACCTCATGAACCTGGTGGGGGAGCTGGTCATCACCAAGGGCCGGCTGAAGCAGATAGGTGCAGAGCTCCAGGACGAGGTCCTCTCAGAGACGGTGGACAGCATAGACCGCCTGACCACGGAGCTCCAGGACGGGGTCATGATGATGCGCATGGTGGAGGTGGGCCAGATATTCGACCGGTTCCCGAGGATGGTGAGGGACCTGGCCAGGGAGGAGGGCAAGGAGGTGCGGCTGGAGATAGAGGGCAGGGAAATCGAGCTGGACCGCACCGTCCTGGACGAGATAGGCGACCCCCTGGTGCACCTCCTGCGCAACGCCGTGGACCACGGGCTCGAGACCCCGCAGGAGAGGGCAGGGTCCGGCAAGCCGAGGGAGGGGACCATACGCCTGACGGCCAGGAGGGAGAAGAACCATGTGGAGGTCGTCGTGGAGGACGACGGCCGGGGCATGGACCCCGGGAGTATCAAGGAGGCTGCGGTGAGGAGGGGTATCATCACCGAGGAGGAGGCCGCAAAACTCGACCACGACGAGACCATGAGGCTCATCTTCAAACCGGGGTTCTCGACCCAGAAGACCGTCACCGGCGTCTCGGGCAGGGGGGTGGGGATGGACGTGGTCAACAACAAGATTACCGCCCTGGGCGGGACGGTGGAGGTGGCCTCCCGGCCCGGCAGGGGCACCCGGTTCACACTGAAACTGCCACTGACCCTGGCCATTATCCAGGCACTCCTGGTGGAGGTGGGCCGGGAGACCTACGCCATACCCCTCAACAGCGTGGTGGAGACCCTGGCCCTGGCCCCGGAGGAGATACAGACGGTGAAGGGCCAGGAGACCTACGTCCTCAGGGGCACGGTCCTGCCCCTTGTGAGGCTCAGGGAGGTCCTGAAGGTCCCGGATGGGGGAGAGAGCAGGACCCTGATGGTCGTGGTGGTGGAGTGGTCCGGCAAGCAGATAGGCCTGGTGGTTGACGGCCTGCTGGGCCAGGATGAAATCGTGATAAAGACCCTGGGGGACTTCCTGACCGGGCTGAGGGGTTTTGCCGGGGCCACCATCATGGGCGACGGCCGGGTGGTGCTCATTCTCGACATAGCGACCTTGATATAGAGGGGATGGTGAGGAAAGATGGAATTGAAAAAGGCTCAAAGGGAGACCCTGAAGAAACTGGCGGATATGGGGGCCACCAATGCGGCCTCGGCCCTCTCCATGATGATGCAGGAACCGGTTACCATATCAGTCCCCCACCAGGACGTGTACCCCCTGACCCGGATATACCAGCAGCTGGAGGGGGAGCAGGAGGTGGTGGGGATATACTCCAAGCTCAGCGGGGATATGACGGCCACCATCATGATAATCTTCAAGAAGGACCACGCCGGCAACCTGGTGAGGGTACTCCTGGGGGATGCCGTGGGCAGGATAAGCGCCATGGAGGAGATGACCATCTCGGCCATCCAGGAGACCGGCAACCACATGATTTCCGCCTTCTCCAACGCCCTGGCGGATTACCTCGGCATCAGGGTCATCCCCTCGCCACCGGGTGTGGGTGTGGATATGGCCGGGGCCCTGGTGGATTACACAATCATCGAGCTGGGCATGGCCGGTGAGGTGGCGTACTTCTTCCATACCGACCTCCTGATTGAGCCGGGGGCACTGATGGGCCACCTGTTCCTGTTCATGGATTCCGAGTCCATGGAGAAGCTAATAGAGAAACTTGACAGGGTGAAGAGATGACATACCCAGGGCCTTGTTTGCACCTGGGAGGAGGGGAAGAGACAGAGACATGGAGACCATAAAGGTAGGCATAGCGGACTACAGGGTGAGCAGGGACCCTGTGAACATCGTCACCGTAGGTCTGGGTTCGTGCGTGGGGATAGCCCTCTACGACCCGGTCTCAAAGGTGGGCGCGCTGATCCATATCATGCTCCCCCGCAGCACCGATTCGAATTCCAGGGAGAACAAGGCCAAGTTCGCTGATACCGCCATCCCACTTGTCCTGGAGGAGATGGAGAGACTGGGGGCCAGGAGGGAGAACATCGTGGCCAAGCTGGCCGGGGGGGCGAAGATGTTCTCCATCATGACCACCGAGCAGATAAAGCACATAGGGGAGAGGAACGTGATAGCAGCGGCCGAGACCCTGAAGGCCGAGGGGGTCCGGATAGCCTCCATGGAGACCGGGGGGTCTGTGGGGAGGACCATGGAGCTGGATACCTCCTCCGGCAGGGTCAGGGTGCGCTCCGTGGGTGCCGGGGTAAAAGAGATTTGATTGGAGCGCCCGGGACTATTTGTACACCCAGTCGAGCTTCTTCCTGTTTTCGGCCAGCCTGGCCTTGACCTCCCTCTCCAGGGCATCCAGCTCGGCGGCGTCCATGTCGAGGATGTCCTGGATTTCGGCCTTTATCCTGGCCTCGTCGACCACGATTCCGGTCAGCCTCCTGAACTCTTCCTGCTTCTGGCGCAGTTCCAGGAGGATGCTCTGCTGGGCCGCTATCAGCCCCTCGGTCTCGATTCTGGGCAGGACCTCCATGTCCTCCCAGAAGGCCGGGGGTCCTAGTTCAAGACCGGGGTGCTCGCCCAGCTGTGAGGCCAGGTCGTTTTCCTCGAATATCATGTCTTTACCTCCTTCAGTTTCATGTATGCGTCAAGGGCCGCATCTATCACCATCCGCTGGGTCACCGTCCTGCCGGACCTGCGCTGCATGTCACCGGCGAGTCTGCGGACCTTCTCCGCGGTCTTGACCGATACGGTGATGGTGGTGGTGGGCTCGGGCCCCCTTGTCGCGTTGCGGTTCACTCTTTTTTCCTCCAATTGGTCTAATTAATTGCATTAACGCCATTAATGGTCCATATATTAGTGTTACGGCCGGATTTGAGGTCCATATATCTGTGTTGCGGTCCCTTTTTTCTAAAAAGAGTCCGGGGCCGTCACTCCCTGGGCCTCTGGAAGACCCGCTCCCTGTTGTTGACCAGGGCGAGGATGTTCCTGGCGTCCCCCATGAGGGTCTCGGTCTTGCCCAGGACCAGATAGCCTCCCGGGGCTAGACTTTCGAAGAACTCGAGGTAGAGCCTCTCCTTGAGCTCCTTTGTGAAGTAGATGACCACGTTGCGGCACAGGACAAGGTCCATGGAGCTGTATTTCGGGCCCTTGAGGAGGTCGTGTCGTTTGAACCGCACCATGGCCCGGAGCTCGGGTTTGACCGTGTATCTGCCGTCCTTGTAGGTGAAGAACCTGGCCCGGCGCTTCATGTCGACCCCCTTCATCTCGTTCTCCTTGTAGACGCCCCTCCTGCCCTTTTCCAGCTCCTCTTCGTCGATATCGGTGGCCAGGATGTCCACCCGGTACCTCCCCACGTCCCCGCCCAGGACCTCGTGGAAGAGCATGGCCAGGGTATAGGGCTCCTTCCCGTCGGAGCAGCCTGCGCTCCAGACCCTCACCGTCCTCTTCGGACCCTCCTCTTTACCCTTGATGATGGCAGGGATGATTTCGTCCTTGAGGTACTGGAAGGTCTCGGGGTTGCGGAACCACTCGGTGACGTTGATGGGCAGGACCCGCTTAAGGATGTCGTATTCGGAGGGGTTCTGGTCAAGGTACCTGATGTAGTCCCGGTAGCTCGTGATATCCAGGGCCCGCAGCCTCACGTTGAACCTGCGTTTGAGGTGTTTTCTCGCTGTAGTACGGGGCCTGGTAGCCCATATCCTCTGCGAGTTTTTTCCTCAGCTTCTCGAAGTAGTACTCATCGCTGTCCATCATATGCTGCCGACCCCGTGGGCGAAAGATTTGCAACCACGGTAACCACCACTGCCTCGATGTTATATGTATATTTCTGATTGGAGGGGGTCCATCGACGGTTGCAGGGGGTGCCCGGGGGATACCAGGGCCGGCCGTCCCCTGGCACTCAATCCTTCCTCTCCCTGCTCATGAATATCCGGTTGATGCCCAGAATCATGGCCTCAACGGAGGCGTTCACG
>JAADFM010000021.1 GCA_013152845.1 Methanobacteriota archaeon
TCCTCTTGACGACTTTCTTCTGCTGTTTCCTGGTCAATGATTCACCCGGAGGGAATCAGGGGAGCGATAGTATTTAAGGGTTATGCCCCTCCCAGTTCAAAAGCATTATATACCGGCAGGATTCCAATTGTAAATAAATGATTCGTGCTGAGATTATTGTCAAGGGCCGTGTCCAGAGAGCAGGCTATCGTGACCTTGTGGATGAAAAGGCATTTATGCGCGGCCTCAAAGGTAGGGTCAAAAATCAGGAAGACGGAACGGTAAAGGTCGAATGTGAAGGAACAAGAGATGCTATAGAGGCATTCGTCGAGGATATTCGGATACAGAAATTTCCCATCTATGTGGAAGATATCGAAGTGAATTTATCTCGTGACCTTAAAGGTTTTACTGATTTCGAGATTATCAGGGAAAAAGGCGAGGATGCCCTCTATGAGAGGCTGGACATGGGGGCCTACTACCTCCGGGAGGTAGGAGGGAAGATGGACGGCCTGGATGAAAGCCTGGGTGGAAAGATAGACGGTCTCGGTAAGAATCTTGGAGGAAAGATCGAAAACCTGGACGAAAGCCTGGGCGGGAAGATTGTCAATCTTGACCGGAATCTGGGTCTAAAAATAGATAACCTCGGGGAGAAGATAGACAGGTTCAGCATGGCAACCTCTGACCATTTCAACTCCCTGGACTCGAAATATCATATCGTATCTGAAAGCCTGCTGAAAATTGCTGAGAACAACAAAAAAACCTCTGAGAACCTGGACAGACTTGTGGGCCTGGTAGAGATGATGATTAAAGAGCGCCAGGGGGAAAAATAATTCTTTCTCCGCAGTGCTTAGTTGTTATCCCCCCTCGAAGGCCTTCCTGATGGACTCCTCGAAGGGCGGCTTCAGGACGCCTTTTTCCGTTATTATCCCGGCGATGTATTTGTGCGGGGTGCGAAGGCCGGGTTGAGGACCCCGGCACCCTCGGGGACGACCCGGCGGCCGTTGAAGAACTCTACCTCCGTTCTGTCCCGGAACTCGATGGGGATCTCCTCGCCGGTGGGGGTGGCCCGGTCGATTGTGGACAGGGGTGCGGCCACATAGAAGGGGATGCCGTGCTCCCTGGCCAGGACCGCCAGCCCGTAGGTCCCTATCTTGTTGGCGGTGTCCCCGTTGGCGGCGATGCGGTCGGCCCCGACGATGACCTTGGTGATGCCCTCCTCCCTCATGGCAAAGGCCGCCATGCCCTCGGTGAGGACTGTGACCGGGATGCCCTCCTGGACCATCTCGAAGGCCGTAAGGCGCGCGCCCTGTAGCAGGGGGCGAGTCTCGTCGGCATAGACCTCCACCCTCTTGCCCTGCTCTCTTGCCACCTTGACCGGGGCCAGGGCGGTGCCGTAGACGCCCGCGGTGGCCAGCGCGCCTGCATTGCAGTGGGTCAGGATTCTGTCCCCGTCCCGGAGGAGTTCTGCGCCGTGCTCCCCGATCTTCCGGTTGGTCTCCAGGTCCTCCCGGTACATCGCATCTGCCTCCTCCGCCGCGGCCTCCGCCGGGTCCTGGGCCGTCCTTGCCCGCCGCATGACCCTCTCGATGGCCCAGAAGAGGTTGACAGCAGTCGGCCGGGTCCGCTCGAGCCTCTCCGCTGCCGCCTCAAGGGCCGCCAGTACCTTTTCCCTGGCCTCCCCCCTGTTCTGAAGGGCCACCATGGCCAGGCCGAAGGCCGCCGTGACCCCGATGGCCGGGGCGCCCCGGACACGGAGGGACTCTATGGCCTCGGCCACGCATTCGATGTCCCGGCACCGGATGAACCGCAACTCTCCCGGCAGAAGTGTCTGGTCGATGAGGACCACCTCTGCGTCCCTGAACTCAACGGTCTTCATGGCAACACCCATGAGAAGCTATTTATTTGCACCATTTAGATAGGGATTGAGGATTTAAATGGATATCGTCGGCATCTCCATACTGGTAAGGGACCGCAAGGGCCTCCTGAGGGACTTAAGCGCCATCATCGCAGACCACGGCGCCAACATCGAGTACATCCAGTCCGTAAGCCAGGAGGGCAGGGCACAGATGTACTTCGAGCTCACCGGGGCCGAGGACCCCCAGAGGATACTGGATGAGGTCAGGGAGGTCCCGGACGTCCTATCGGCCGAGACCTACCGGCCCTTCAAACAGATATACGGCCGGAGGGTCATCGTCATCGGCGGCGGGGCACAGGTCTCCCAGGTGGTCATGGGTGCCGTCAGCGAGGCCGACCGCCACAACATCAGGGGCGAGCGCATCAGCGTGGACACCATCCCCCTAGTGGGAGAGGAGAAGCTGGCCGAGGCGGTGCGCGCCGTGGGCAGGCTCCACCGGGCGGGCATCCTGGTCCTGGCAGGCTCGATAATGGGCGGGGAGGTGGCCGAGGCGGTAAAGGAGCTGCGGGAAAAGCACGGAATCCCGGTCATATCGCTGAACATGGCAGGTTCGGTGCCCGAGGTCGCGGACTTGGTGGTCTCGGACCCGGTCCAGGCCGGGGTCATGGCGGTGATGGCGGTCTCGGAGACGGCGGTCTTCGACATCGAGAAGGTCAGGGGAAAGCGGTTCTAGAGGAGCACGTCCACCTTGACCTCCCCGACGCCGGGGAGCTTCTTCACCTCCTCCTCGGCCCGGACAGCGATGATGAATGAGAAGGGGCAGGTCCCCCTGGGGCGCATCTTTATGTTCACCCTCCCGCCGTCGATGACGATTTCCTCGATGAGGCCCAGGGTCACGATATCCTTCTTCTCATGGACGCTTATGACCTTCCTCAAGGCCTCGCTCACCTGGTCCTCGTCAACCATCGATGCCGCCCACCTCCATGGACATGTCCAGCCACGGCGCCCTGGTGGTCAGCGCCCCGACCGAGATGATGTCGGGCCCGAGGCCTGCGAACTCCTCCACGTTCTCCAGGGTGATGCCCCCGGAGAGCTCCACCCTGACATCTTCCCTCAGACCCTCCTTCCGGAGTCTTTCCAGGGTCTCTTTGACCTCCCGGGGAGGCATGTTGTCCAGCATGATGACGTCCGCCCCTGCCCCTGCGGCCTTGAGGGCGTCCCCGGCGGTACCCACCTCCACCTCCACGACCTTGGTGAAGTCCCGTTTGGCCCTCCTGATGGCCTCCTCGAGACCTGCCACCGCCACGTGGTTGTCCTTTATGAGGACCATGTCGTCCAGCCCATAGCGGTGAGGGTGGCCCCCTCCAATCGTTATGGCCTTCTTCTCGAAGTACCGAAATCCCGGGGTGGTCTTCCTGGTCCCGGCCACCACTACCCCGTGGGGCCGGCACTTCTCCACATAGCGGGCCGTGATGGTGGCGATGCCGCTCATGCGCATGAGGATGTTCAGGGCCACCCGCTCGAGGGACAGGAGGGCCCGGGCGTCGCCTTCCAGCTCCAGGAGCACGTCGCCGTCCTCTATCCTGGCGCCGTCCTTCCTGTGGGAGGTCACCCTGATGGCGGGATGTCCGAAAATCTCCAGGGCCTCCTCCATGCCGGCCAGGACGCCCCTTTCACGGGCCAGGACCCGGGCCCTGGCCTTTCTCCCGGCGGGCACGGTCAGGAGGGATGTGATGTCCCCCTCCCCCAGGTCCTCCCGGATGTACCTGACGAGCATATCGCGCATCATGGCCAATTTTTTTATAATTCAAAAGTATATATACCATACCATGAAGGCCCTGCTCGTCATCGACATGCTAAAAGACTTCGTCAACGAAGACGGCCGCCTGGTGGTGCCCGGGGCAGGGGAGCTCATCGGACCCATCAACCGGCAGATACGCAAGGTCAGGGAGGGGGGCGGACTGGTGATTTTCGTCTGCGATGCCCATGACCGGGACGACAGGGAGTTCAGGGTCTGGCCGCCCCATGCCATCGAAGGCACCCGGGGGGCAGAGGTCATAGATGAGCTGGACCGCCAGAGCGGGGACCCTATTATAAAGAAGAAGAGGTACTCGGCCTTCTACAACACCGACCTGGAAGAGGTCCTGGAGGCCCACGGTGTGGACCACCTGCTCCTGGCCGGGGTGCTGACCGACATATGTGTGATGCACACCGCCGTGGATGCCGCCATGAGGGACTACCGGGTCACGGTCCTGGAGGACTGCGTGAAGTCCGCCAGCGAGGAGGCGCACCGGTGGGCCCTGAAGCACATGAAGGACATCATCATGGAAGTCGAGATAGAATAGCCTCCCGATTCAAAAATAAACCAGAACGTAACCCCTGCTTCCACTGACGTTCAAAAAGAATTTAAAAAAAAGCTTAAACCATTGAACCTGGACTTAGTAACCGATGAACTGCGACTACATCTGCTGGCGTATCAGCGGTACCTTGGAGAGGTCCATCGAATCCTGTCCCGAGGGCAGCCCGGAGACCTGTCTGTCCCAGGACGTAGGAGAAACCTGCCCCCTGGGCAAGACCATCAGACTTTGAGTTTCAAAAGCTGTTCCAGCACAAACTCCCTTATCTCATCGGGCCGTCTTTTCCCGGCCACTACCCGGCCTCCCTCGACCAGGGGTTCGAGGATGCTGGTCATCTGAGTGCCGCACCTGGGACACCTGGCTTCACGGTACAGGGTCCCCCCGGCCAGGCACTCGGGGCAGCGCAGGACCTCCTTTTTGCCCCCGTACTTGCCCCGCTTGGCCACGGGTTTGCCCTCCATCTCGATGATGTCCAGGGCGAAGTTGATGGTCCGTGCGTTGGAGATGCTGGTCCCCACCCCGAAGGCGTCCACCTTGTCGAGCTCGGGTATGTCCTCCTCGTCCACGCCTCCGGAGACCACTATCTTCACGTCCCTGAACCCCCGTATGTCCAGTTCCCAGCGCACCTCGTCCACGATGGCCTTTATATCCCCCCGCCTGGAGCCAGGGGTATCCAGGCGCACACCCCATAGGTTGTCCAGGGCCTCGGCGGCCATGATGGCCTCGGCCTTCTCGTCGTAGTAGGTATCCACCAGGGCCACCCTGGGCACATCCTTGTCAATGACCTCGTCGAAGGCCTTCCATGCCTCCACCTGGTCCCCCATGACTATCATGAGGGCGTGGGGCATGGTCCCCGAGGCCTTCTTGCCCAGCAGCTCCTCAGCCGCAACGCAGGAGAAGCCGTCCACCCCCCCGATGTAGGCGGCCCTGTCTATCATGGGAGCGATGGCCGGGTGCATCCTCCGGACCCCGAAGCTCAGGATGGTGCGCTCCCCTGCCACCTTCTTCAGCCTGGCCGCCTTGGTGGCTATCCCCGAGGCCTGGCATATCAGGCCCAGGAGGGGGGTCTCCAGCTCGCAGAACTCGCCGTACTCCCCCTGGATGCGGACCACCGGCTCCCGGGGGTAGAAGACGCTCCCCTCTGGGAGGGAATACACGTCCACGTCATAGCCCTCGAAGAGGTGTGCCACCTCCTCCACCCCCGCAAGGACGCCCCATTCATAGCCCCCGGGCAGGGAGGCGGCCGTGCATTCGGCAACCACCTCCCGTTTTATGCCCTTCTTCTCCAGGATTTCCTTGGCCCTTGAGAAATAGATGTCTGTTGTCCGGCCCTTTTTTATGTCGTCCTCGGAAGCGGTGTGAAACATCCTTCCACCTCATCTTTATATACGTCAGGGGGTTTATTTAAACCCCATGCTGAAAATGGCTCTCATCGGCTGCGGTTCCATCGGGCGCATCATAGCCGGGGCGGTCTGCCAGGGGGAGGTAAGGGCCTCCCTGGTCATGGTCCTCGACAGGGACAAAGAGGCGGCCGGGAAGGTCTGCGAGCTCCTGGAAGGAAGGCCCGCCATCGCCGGTGGGGTCGAGGAGATTCTCGCTTCCGACGCCGATATGGTCGTGGAGGCCGCCTCGGTGGAGGCCGCAAAGGAGGTGGCCGTCCCGGTGCTGGAGAGTGGCAAGGACCTGATGCTCTTGAGCGTTGGCGCCCTGGCGGACGGTGCCTTTTACCGGCGGGTCCTCGAGGCGGCCCGGGACTCCGGGAGGAAGGTCTACATCCCCTCGGGGGCCATCGGAGGCCTGGACGCCCTCAAGTCGGCAATGGTCGCCCAGGTGGAGGAGGTGACGCTTACCACCACCAAGAACCCCAGGGGGCTGGCCGGGGCCCCCTACCTGGAGGAGCAGGGCATCGACGCCGGGGCCATCACCGAGAAGCGGGTGGTCTTCGAGGGCAGCGCCGCCGAGGCCATCAAGGGCTTCCCGGCCAACACCAACGTGGCCGTGGCCCTGGGCGTTGCCGGAATCGGCGTGGAGAGGACCCGGGTGCGGGTGGTCGCAGACCCCGGGGCAACCAGAAACGTCCACGAGATCCATGTCAGGGGCGATTTCGGCCAGTTCACCTTCAGGGTGGAGAACCTCCCCTCGCCCCACAACCCGAAAACGAGCTATCTGGCAGGGCTTTCCGCGGTGGCCACTTTGAAGAGGTTAACCTCCCCCTTCCAGGTTGGTACTTGAGCGGGTTGATTCCATGATTGACGCAAAGACCCTTGCGGAGATAGAAGAGCTGAAAGAGGACTGCATCATCCTGGCCCACAACTACCAGATACCCCCCATCCAGGACGTGGCGGACTTCGTGGCCGACTCGCTGGACCTGTGCAGGTACGCCACGAAGGTGGAAAAACCCTACATCCTCTTCTGCGGGGTGGACTTCATGGCCGAATCGGCGGCCATCCTGAACCCGGACAAAACGGTCCTCATGCCCGAGCCGGCGGCCCACTGCCCCATGGCGGCCATGCTCCCGGCAGAGAGGCTGAGGCAGGAGAAGGAGAGGCACCCGGATGCCGCGGTGGTCCTCTATATCAACACCCGGGTGGAGGCCCGGGCACTGGCAGACGTGACCTGCACCTCGGCCAATGCCGTGAAGATATGCGCCGCCCTGGAAGAGGAGGAAATCCTCTTCGGCCCGGACAAGAACCTGGCCTGGCACGTCCAGCGCCACCTCCCGGAGAAGAGGATCATCCCGGTGCCGGCCGAGGGGCACTGCCGGGTCCACGTGAAGTTCAAAAAGGAGCATGTGGAAAGGGCCAGGAAGGAACACCCCGAGGCCGAGGTCCTCGTCCACCCCGAATGCAACCCCGAGGTCCAGCTTGAGGCCGACCACATCTGCTCCACCGAGCAGATGGCCAGGCGGGCCCGGGCGTCCGGGGCCAGGGAGTTCGTCATCGGTACCGAGACCGGCCTCTGCTACAAGCTCAAAAAAGAGAACCCCGAAAAGGAGTTCTACCCCCTCCTGGAGACGGCGGTGTGCAGGACCATGAAGAAGAACACCTGGGAGAAGTTCATGGAGGAGCTGCGGCAGCGCAGGAACGTCATAACCGTGGAGCCCGGGACCGCCGAGAGGGCCAGGAAGGCCCTGGAGCGCATGCTCGAGCTCTCCAAGTAAGGAGAAGGAGAGATGGACCTGGACGACATCCTCTGGAGCGCGGAAAGGACCTGGAGGCGGCTGGTCCACTGGTGGCAGCGGCTGCCCTACCAGAGCAAGGTCGCGGTCAAACTCGTACTCGGGGGCGGGGGGCTCCTACTTACGGGCTATGGGTACCTCTTCTGGGAGCTGGGGAAACAGCCGGTCCTCACCGGGGCCCTGGGTCTGGTCTTCCTCCTGGTTTTCCTTTCAGGGGCCAGGGACGCCCTGGCGTAGGTGACCCTCACCCCCTCGCCATCTCCACCACCACCTCGCAGTGGCGGGTCTGGGGGAAGAGGTCGAAGAGGGCGCAGGACGTCATCCGGTAGCCGGCCCGGCGGAACACCGGCATCTCCTGGGCCAGCCTCTCGGGCTTGCACGAGACATAGACCACCCTCTCCGGCCCCAGGTCCACCAGGCGCCGCAGGGCCTTTGGATGCATCCCCGCCCTGGGGGGGTCCACCAGCGCATGGAGGCCCCCGGGCTCAAGATGGAGCTCGGGAATCCCCCCGGCATCCAGGAGCACGGCCTCCACGTTCCCGGCCCGGTTGAGGCGGACGTTCTCGCGGGCGGCCTCCACCGACTGGGGGTGGGACTCCACCATCACCACCTGGTCGAAAAGCCGGCTGCAGGCGATGCCGAAGACCCCAACCCCGGAATAGAGGTCCAGGAGGGTCCCGCCCTTGCCGTCCGAAAACAGACCCCGGACATACCGCACCAGGCGGTCCGCCATCGCCGAATTGGTCTGGAAGAACCCCATGACATGGAACCTGAAGACCCCGCCGGCCAGGCGCTCCTCCAGGTACTCCTCCCCTTTAACCACCCTGTAATCCTGGCTGATGCTCTGGTCCCTCTTTTTTGGCACATAGCCCAGGAGGACCGAATCCGCCGTACTCCCCGGGGCGAAATCCTCCACCGCCTCCTCCGCCTTCCGGACCCCGGGAGAATCCTGGTTGAGGATGAAGCTCACAGAAGAGCTGAGGGTCGGGGCCCTTATCACCGCGTACTTGAAGGTGCCGGTCTGGCTCCTCGGCTCGAAGGCGTCCACCGGGGCAGGGAAGTGGGCCCTCACCTCTCTCAAAAGCCGGTTCAACCTCTGCCTCGAGATATGGCAGTAGGGCACGTCCACCATCCGGTCCCACCGGTTCCTCTCCCGCAGACCCAGGCCACCGGGGTGAAAGGCGAAATCCATCCGGTTCCTGTAGGCGAACTCCCTGCCGGAATGGACCTCCACCTCCTCCTGGGGCACCTCCAGGAGGCGGGAGACCTTCTCCCTCTTCGCCCGCAGCTGCTCGGCATAGGGCACGTCCTGTAGGGCACACCCGCCGCAGAATCCGAACCTCGGGCACCTGGGGTGTGGCATGGGTCACAGCCTTGCCGGGCCGATGAACCCTCCCCTTAAGGCATGGTCGGCCAGCACCAGGGCCACCATGGCCTCCAGAACCGGTACGATGCGGGGAACGATGCAGGGGTCGTGCCTGCCCTCGATTCTGATTTCGGTCTCCTCCATCCGCTCGAGGTCCACGCTCCCCTGGGGCTTCAGGATGGAGGGGGTGGGTTTCACCGCAGCCCTGAGGACGATGGGCATCCCGTTGGATATCCCGCCCTGGATGCCGCCGGAATTGTTGGTGGCGGTGCGGATTTCCCCGTCTTTGATGATGAATGGGTCGTTGTTCTCCGAGCCCAGCCTACCTGCCACGCCGAAGCCTGCGCCGATTTCCACGCCCTTGACCGCCCCCACCGACATCACCGCCCCCGCCAAGTCGGCGTCCAGCTTGTCGAATACGGGCTCCCCCAGGCCAGGCGGGACCCCCAGGGCCACGACCTCCACGATACCGCCCACCGAATCCCCCTCCTTCTTGAATCTCAGTATCTCCTCCTTCATCCTCCCGGCGGCCTCCGGGTCCGCACACCTGACCTCGTCCTGCCAGGCCCTCCTGATGCCGTCAATATCTATCCTGTCCCTTTCCACCCTCACCCCGTGGACCTCCACGGTATGGCCCAGGACCTCGATGCCCCTGGTGGAAAGGAGCCTCTTTGCCACCGCCCCTGCGGCCACCCGGCCCACGGTCTCCCGGCCCGAGGCCCGCCCGCCGCCGCGCCAGTCCCTGCGGCCGAACTTCTCCTGGTAGGTGAAATCGGCATGGCTCGGCCTGGGGGTGTTCCTTATGGCCTCGTACTTCGAGGGGTCCGCGTCTTTGTTCCACACCACCATGGCGATGGGGGTGCCGAGGGTCCTGCCTTCAAAGACACCAGAGAGGATCTCCACCCGGTCCTCCTCGGCCCTGGCCGTGGTCACCTCGGCCTGGCCCGGCCTGCGCCTGTCCAGCTCCTTCTGGACATCTGCCTCGGAGAGTTCCAGCCCGGCAGGGCAGCCGTCCACGACGACCCCCACCGCACCGCCGTGGGACTCGCCGAAGGTGGTGGCCCGGAACATCCTGCCAAAACATGAACCGCCCATGCTGGTTTTTATATTATGGAACAATAAATAGGTTTTCATGTTGCGCCTCCTCCTCACGCTGGCCCTCCTCCTCTATGCATCCCTTCTGGACTGGCGGCGCCGTGAGATAGACGACCGGTCCTGGATGGGGCTTGTGGGCCTGGGGTTTGCCTTCTTTGCATACGACCTCTACACCCTCCGGAGCTGGCTCCTGGTCAAGTTTTTCGCAATCTCCGTCGGCTCCGCCCTGGTCCTGGCTGTGCTCCTGTACTATACCGGGGTGATGGGCGGGGGGGACGGCAGGATTCTAATCGGCCTCGGGGCCGTTTACCCCCTCTACCCCGCCGAGACCCTCTCGGTCTTCCCTGTCTTCGTGCTGAGTGTGTTCAGCAACGCCGTCTTCCTGGCGGCCCTCGTCCCCCTCGGGTTCTTCGCCATGAATATCAGAAGGCTAAAAGAGGTCAGGTCCCCCAGGGAGTTCCTACTCCTGTTCCTGGGATACCCAAAACGGGCCAGGGAGGTCTCGGAGTTCGAGGCCGTCATGGGAGATGAGGGGAGGTACTCCCTCTTCCTGGACGCCCGGACCGTGCAGCTCGGAAAGAAGGAGGACAGCGACGGGCTGGTCTGGGTCTCCCCTGCCATACCCTTCCTGGTCTTCATCACCCTGGGGTTCGTGCTGTCCTACCTGGGCATCGACATCTTCACCCGGGTCCTCCTCAACTGGCCCCCGGGGTAGGGGCGAATCAGAAAAATGCCCAGAGGTTAGCATTTGCCCGTTATTAGATGGTGGGAAAGGACATTGCCCTGGTGGCGCTCGCCGTGGGTGTGGTGGCCCTCTATGCGGGTATTATGCTAACCATGTCCGGGGCCACGGGGAGCATGATTGACGCCCAGAGCGATGCCATGAGGGCCAGGCTCAGGGGGGAGATATCCGATGCCGAGTACACGGAGCGCTCAAAGGGCGCGGAGTATGCGTGGAGGGAGGAGGTGGCAGACCAGCTGGAGAGGCTCAAGGACAAGTTCGACGAGGTGGTGGGCATCATCGAGAAGGTCAGCCCCGAGACCAACGCCACCGGGAACCTGAGCATGGTATCCGGAAACCTAAGCGAAGGAATCGATACCTTAAGGGGAGGATGAGCTCAGAGGGGTCGCACCCTGGCCCCGAGCGCTTCCAGTTTCTCAAAAAACTCCGGGAAGGATATCCCCACGCATTCTGCGCCTTTTATCACCGTCTCCCCTTCAGCGCAGAGCCCGGTCACCGCCAGGGCCATGGCCATCCGGTGGTCCCCGTAACTGT
>JAADFM010000022.1 GCA_013152845.1 Methanobacteriota archaeon
TCGGTCCCGGGGTCTGAAAAAAGCCCGGGCATCATGTGGTAGCAGACCTTCAGCCCCGAGTCTTTGAGGACCCTGGTGGCCTCCACCACGTCGGCCAGGGTGTGGCCCCGGTTCACCCTTCTGTAAACCTCGTCGGAGAGGGTCTGCACCCCCAGCTCCACCCTGGTCCCGCCCAGGGCGAGCATCCTGTCCACGTGCTCCTTCATGGAGTAATCGGGCCTTGTCTCGAAGGTGATGCCCACGTTCCTGACCCTGGCGGTCTCGTTCTCCTCGAATATCCCGGCGAGGCTCCCATGCCCGGCATCAGTGCCGGGGTATGCGTTCATGGCCTGGATGCAGCGGCCCACGAACCACTCCTGGTATTCCGGGTCGTCCGCAAGGAAGGTCCCGCCCATGACGATGAGCTCGCTCTTGTCGATGGCATGGCCTGTGGCCTCCAGCTGGGCCAGCCTGCCGTGGACCTGCCGGAAGGGGTCGTAGCCTGCCCTCCTGGCCCTCATGGCCGCGGGCTCCCTTCCGGTATAGCTCTGGGGTGCATCCTCCCCCCGGGGGCAGTAGATGCACTCTCCGGGGCAGGGCCCTGGCCGGGCCATGACCGCCACCACCGCCAGACCGGAGAGTGTGCGCACGGGCTTTCTCATCAGGACTGCCCTGAGGGCCTCCCTCTCATCTTCGGGGAGCGATTCCAGTATCTCGGCGTTGGAAGGTATCCTCCCCAGGCCGTGCCCCCTGGAGAACCGCCTCTTCGCCCTCAGGGCCTCCTGCGGGGTCTTCGCATCCTTTATCTCCCTGATGAGTTCCTCGTACATCACAATTATTATATTATATAACCTCTCAAAACCCACCTGGAGGAGATGCTGTTGATAAGGTGGGTTGCAGGAGCCGTAATCCTTCTGGTTATCTTGGTTCCGGAAGTGGCAGCCCAGGCCCAGGAGTTCAACACGAGCATCGAGAAGGACATGGGGGTCTTCTTCCGCCTCACCGAACCCATGGAGGGGACGGTGAAGATAGTCTACGAATTCACAAACATCGGCGAGGCGGAGATGCTCCTCCAGCTCTCGGGTTCACAGGGTTTCCCTGCCTCGGGTTCCCAGGTCCTGGCCGCCTATGACATACCCTCGGGCAGCCTTGTCACCGAGCTGCGGCCGGGGGACGGCCTGGACTTCAGCTTCTCAAAGAGCCTCCTCCCCGGTGAGACCTACCGGGTGGTCTTCGAGATGTCCCTCCCGGGTGCCACCAGCCAGACCGACAGGCGCTTCCGCCAGGACATCACCAACTCCTTCCAGTGGCCCCTCCATGAACTGGAGGTGGGGCTCACCCTCCCCAAGGACAGGTTCACCCTCTACGAACCCATCGAGATCATCCCCGGGGCGAGGATAACGGAAGAGGATTTCGTGAAGACCGTGGTCTGGAAGAAGGACCTGGTGGACCCTGGCGAGGGGATGACCCTTGTCTGTGAGTTCGCTCCCAGACCCCATATGTACGCCATCGCCCAGGCGGTCTCCATAATCCTGGTGGTGGCGGCCTTCGCCTACATCTTCGTGGTCAAGAAGGGCTTCCCTGCGCCCATGGGCTTTGTTCGGACCGTGCCAGGCGAGGACAAACCCGAAAAGAGCAACGTCATCGGTGCCATCGAAGACCTCCTGAGGAATGCCAAAGAGGAGGTCCTGATAACCTCCCCCTGGATATACTACGTGGACTGGTTCACCTCCAACATCAAGCAGCTCACCGACCGGGGGGTGAAGGTAAGAATCCTGACCTGGCCCTCCTATGAGAGGAAGAAGGCCGGCCGGGACTGGACCCTGGTGGAGAACAAGAAACAGGGTTTTGCCCTTTCCAGGTTCCTTGCCATGTTCCCCCAGGACACCGTCAGGCTCAACCCGTCGGTCCACGCCAAGATGATAGTGGTGGACCGGGAGAAGGTCATGACATCCTCCTCGAACCTGACCCAGACGGGCCTGTGGGAGAACTACGAGGCAGGCATCTGGATAGAGGACGAGGAGATGGCCCGGCAGGCCGCCGACTACTTCAACAAGATATGGATGGCCGAGGACACCATCCCCTTGAGCCAGGAGATGTTCAACCCAAACAAGCTCAAGAAGGCCCTGGGCTGGGACTGGTAGCTCAGAAGACCTTGCCGGGGTTGAGGATGCCCCCTGGGTCGAGCTCCCTTTTGATGGCCTTCATCAACTCGAGGGAGCCCCGGTGCTCCAGGTCCATGTAACCCTTCTTCTCGAGGCCGATGCCGTGCTCTCCCGAGAGGGTCCCCCCCAGGGCAAGTGCATGGCTGAACAGGCGCTCGAGGGCCGCCTCCAGGTTCCTGTCCCGCTCCTCGACCAGGAAGGTGGGGTGGAGGTTCCCGTCCCCGGCATGGCCGAAGGTTGCGATGGCTATGCCGTATTCCCCGGCTATCTCTTCTATCCCCTGGAGCATCTCCGGCAGTCTGGATATGGGGACCGTGACGTCCTCCAGGACCAGACCCGGGGCACGCCGTGCAAGGGATGGCAGGGCGGCCTTTCTGGCCTTCCAGAGCTCCTCCCTGGGGGTTGCGGTTTCTACCTCACCGGCACCGGCCAGCTCGATGGCCTGCTTCAAGGAGTCCTCCACGCCGTCGTCGAAGCCGTCCATCTCGATGAGGAGGACCCCCCCGGCATCCGGGAGGCCCAGGCCGGTGTACTCCTCGACGGTCCTGAGTGTGTTGCGGTCCATGAACTCCAGGACCGCCGGCTCCAGACCCGAGGCGATAATCCTCCCCACCGCCTCAGCCGCATCCCCCGGCCCGTCAAAGGCCAGCCTGGCCGCCGCGTAGTGGGTGGGTTTGGGCAGAAGCCGTAGGGTGACCTCGGTGAAGACCCCCAGTGTGCCTTCCGAGCCCACGAAGAAACCGGTGAGGTCATATCCAGAGGAGGACTTCCGGGCATAGGTCCCGGTCTCGATAACCCGCCCGTCTGCCAGGACCACCTCGAGCCTTGCCACGTAGTCCCGGGTGGTGCCGTACTTCACGGCCCTGATGCCGCTGGAGTTGGCGGCAACCATTCCGCCGATGGTGCAGACACTCCCGCTACCCGGGTCCGGGGGGAAGAACAGCCCGTATTCCTCCAGGTGCCTGTTGAGCTCTGCATAGACCACCCCGGGCTCCACGGTGACCAGCCGGTCGCCCTCCCTGACCTCCCTTACCCTGTCCATCAGGGTGAGGTCCAGGACCACGGCACCATCCGCCGGCACCGGCCCACCGCTGAGGCTGGTCCCTGCCCCCCGGGGTACGATGGGCGTGCCGGTCTCATGTGCCTCCTTCACGATTTCGACGACTTCCTCCCTGGATACCGGCCGCAGGACCAGCCCCGGCCTCCCCCGGTGGTCGGTGGCGTCATAGGAGTAGGTGAGAAGCTCCTCTGGCTGGGTGAGGCGCCTCTCCTCCGGGATGAAGTCGAAGGGCATATATCTCAATTGACACCACAGAGTTTAAAAGTATCCTATCCATGCCAAAAGATATTTCATAGGACGAACAAGAAAATACTCCATGTTCATGAATGAGATAGTTGATATTATAGACTACCTGCAAAAAAACAGGGTCCCCTTTGCCCTGACAGGGGCATCGGCCATGGCGGTATGGGGTTACGCCAGGGCGTCTGGGGACATCGATTTTGTGGTGACTGTCGAGGAAAAGAACTACTCAAAGATTAAGGAATTCGGGAAAACCCGGGATTTGATGCTTATATCTGACACCCCGGACCAGATTACCTTCAGGGACAGGGAGACTTTATTCGATTATGATTTCATCTTCACCACAAACACTATTATCAAGGCCATGTACCAGAATGCCAGGACCAAAAGGGCCTTTGGCAAGAGATTCAGGGTGGCAAGGCCCGAGGACATCGTCGTGACCAAACTTTCCCGGATCGTTGTCTCGTACAACATGGAGGATGCCAAGGATATCCTGGTACTCGCAACCATGATGGAGCTGGACTTTGATTATATCTGCCGGTGGACAAAGGGTCATCTGGAGCTGAAATTAGCCCTTGAAAAAGTGACAAAAGAGGCTGACCAATACAGATATAAAAATTATGATTTAAGAGTCGGTGCGGACAGGCTTTCTGCCTGCCTTTAGCCTCTCATCCCTGCTGCCCTCTAGCATGGCCCTTGAGAACTCCAGCCAGGCCGCCAGCCTGCGCTCTGTGAGGGTGGCCCGTCGTTCCATATAGGGTTGATAGGAGGTAACGGCAAAAATAGTTGTTGGACAGGCATATCCAGAAGTTTTATTATGTAATAGGATATAAGCAGTTTGCAGCATGGTCAAGATAGTCGGCATGATTTTTGGCGAGGTCGGGTATTCCGAGTTCAACTTCATCGTGGGAAGCGGCTCGGACCTCCAGAAGGGGGCCTATGTCAAGGTGGACCACGACTCCTACGGCTGGATTCTGGCCCAGGTGGCCTCCATCCGCCGCTACAACGAGATGTATTCCCTAAACGCCATAACCAGCACCTCCCAGCCCAAGGAGGAGTACCAGGAGCGCATCGTGGCCAAGGCCAAGGTCATCGGCTACCCCGACGGCAGCGTCCTCAGGATGCCCAAGATGCCTTTCAAGCCCGGTGCCAAGGTCTACCAGGCCGACGCCAAGCTGATACGTCATGTCCTGAACCTGGGTGCGCGGGGCGGGATATACCTCGGCCTCCTGGAGGGGCACCAGGCCAAGATTCCGGTGCACCTGGACATCAACAAACTCGTCCAGAAGCACGTCTGCGTCCTGGCCAAGACCGGGGCCGGCAAGTCCTACACCGTGGGGGTCCTCATCGAGGAGCTCATCGAGGCCAAGGTCCCGGTGGTCATCATCGACCCCCACGGGGAGTACGCCTCCCTGAAGAACCCCAACACCAACCCCAGGGAGAAGGACCTCATGTCCAGATACGGCATCTCCCCCCGGGGGTATCCCAACATCACCGAGTATACCCCCAACCTCCATGTCAACATCCAGGCCGACAAGAAGTTCGCCATGGACATCACCCAGCTGTCCTTCCACGACTACCTGGAGATGCTGCCCACAAAGCTCACCGACGCCCAGAAGGGCATCCTCTTCGAGGCCCTCAAGATAGCCAAGGGCTACGGCAACTACACACTCCAGGACCTGGTCGACATCATCCAGGAGCACGAGAGCAAGGTCAAGTGGAACCTGATAACCGGCCTGGAGATGGTCAAGGACTCAAAACTCTTCGACGGCCCGCCGGTAACGCCGGTGGACCTGGTCAAAAAAGGCAGGGTCTCCATCCTGAACCTCCGCGGGGTCCAGCCCGACATCCAGGAAATCATCGTCACCAGGATATCCACCGAGCTCTTCGAGGCCAGGAAGAAGGGCAGGATCCCGCCGCTCCTGCTCCTGCTCGAGGAAGCCCACAACTTCTGTCCCGAGCGGAACTTCGGCCGCGCATCTTCCCTGGGCATCATCAGGACCATCGCCAGCGAGGGGCGCAAGTTCGGTATGGGCCTGTGCGTGGTCTCCCAGCGGCCTGCCAGGGTGGACAAGAGCGTCCTGTCCCAGTGCAACACCCAGATAATCCTGAAGGTCACAAACCCCAACGACCTCAGGGCCATCGGGAACTCCATCGAGGGGTTCACCGCCGACCTGGAGGAGGAGATCCGCCAGCTCCAGCCCGGGGTGGCCCTGGTGGTGGGCGAGGTGGTTGAGCAGCCCATCTTCGTGGACATACGTGTCAAGAAATCCCGCCACGGCGGGGCCTCGGTTGAGCTGGTGAGGCGTGGGTCCCAGAGCCGGGCAGGGGCACCCCTGGGCAAGGGAATCCTGAGGAAGCTGTTCTCGAGGTGATTCATGTGGGAGCTCCAGGTCAACGACTCTTCAACATCGCCGTGGGGTCCACGGGGGTGCTCATGGTGGCTGTTTTCCTCGTCCTGGAATACCTCGAGTACGGGAAGGCCGGCATAGTAGACCACATGCTCCGGGAAAGCCACGTCGAGCACCTGCTGATACCCCTTTTGATACCCGTCTTTGCCGTCCTGGGCTGGGTCCTTCACAACAGGTCGCGGACCATCGAGCTCTACTCAGGGAACCTGGCGATGGCCGTGGAGGAGAGGACCGCCGACCTCCGCAAGCGGACCGTGGAGCTCCAGAAGACCCTCAACCGCCACGAGAGCTACATCTTCAGCGTGGCCGACCGCCTCCGGAACCCCCTCCAGGTCTTCCTGGGCAATATCGACAGCATGGACACATCCAACTTCACCGAGGAGCAGAAGAGGGCCTTCCGGGACATTAAAGAGGCCGCAAAACAGCTGGAGGCCAATATCGCCAAGCTCACCGAGAGGCCGGGCATCAAGGAGGCAGAGAAGGAACTGGTCATCACCCAGAACAGGCAAAAGATTTAATACCCCATCACTTT
The DNA here is from genome assembly GCA_013152845.1 of Methanobacteriota archaeon. GTDB lineage: Archaea > Hydrothermarchaeota > Hydrothermarchaeia > Hydrothermarchaeales > JAADFM01 > JAADFM01. The sequence continues at coordinate 6,388 of JAADFM010000022.1, forward strand.
TAGGAGTTACCCATGGCAATCAAGCGTCTGGTGATGAAGTTCGGCGGGACCTCGGTGGGCTCGGGCGAGCGCATCAGGGGGGTGGCGGAGATTGTAAAGGCGCACCGGGCCCGGGAGACGGTGGTGGTGGTCTCTGCCATGAGCACCGTCACCAACCAGCTCGTCGATGTGGCGCAGGAGGCCATCAACGGCATCACCGAGGAGGACATCAAGGATTTCGCCAGGCGTCTCAAGGAGAAGCACGCCCGGGCCATCAGGGTCGCAGTCGCCAGGGAGCACCAGGGTCCCCCACTCCAGGAGGTGGAGAGGCTTTCCACCGAACTGGAGAAGGTCCTGGTCGGGATTTCCTATGTGGGGGAGCTCACCCCCAGGAGCATGGACTATGTCCTCTCCTTCGGCGAGCGGATGTCGGCACCTATCCTGAGCGGGGCGCTTAAAAGCCAGGGGATTGAGTCCAGCTGGTTCTCAGGCTACGAGGCGGGGATTGTGACCGATTCCAGTTTCGGGAAGGCCAACCCCCTCTGGGCCAAGACCAACAGGAAGATAAAGAGGGTCCTGGGCAGGAGGACGGAGAGGGGCGAGGTGCCGGTGGTCACCGGTTTCGTGGCCGGGGACGAGAAGGGCAGGATTACCACCCTGAGCCGCGGGGGCTCGGATTTCTCAGCGGCCATCATAGGCTCTGCCCTGAAGGCAGACGAGATATGGATATGGACCGACGTGGACGGGGTCTATACCACCGACCCCAGGATGGTTAAGCAGGCCCGGACCATCGATGTCATCTCATTTGCCGAGGCCATGGAACTGGCCTATTTCGGGGCCAGGGTCCTCCATCCCAAGACCATCGAGCCGGCCATGGAGAAGGATATACCGGTGAGGGTGCGAAACACCTTCAAGCCAGAGCACAGGGGGACCCTCATCGTGAGGGAGCAGAAGAAGATAAAGGAGATTGTGAAGGCCGTGACCGTCCTGGACGACTGCGCCCTCCTGACCATCTCCGGGGTGGGGATGATAGGGGTGCCCGGGGTGGCGGCCAGGGTGTTTACCGCCCTGGCGGCAGAGAAGGTCAATATCATGATGATATCCCAGGGGTCCTCGGAGGTCAACATCTCCCTGGTGGTGGAAAAAGGGGACCTGAACCGGGCCATAAGGACCATCAAGAAGACCTTCCCGGGAAAGGATATCGTAAAGGACGTCACCTATGACAAGGACATCGCGGTCATAGCGGTCATCGGCGCCGGGATGAGGGGAACCAAGGGGGTGGCAGCCAGGGTGTTCCGGGCCGCAGCCGATGCAGGGGTCAACGTCCTGATGATAGCCCAGGGGTCCTCGGAGGTGAACATCTCCTTCGTGGTGGCTGCCAAGGACGCCAAGAAGGGGGTTGTGGCGTTGCACAAGGAGTTCATCGCTGAATGAGGACC
>JAADFM010000023.1:0-6603 GCA_013152845.1 Methanobacteriota archaeon
AGCCAGAAGGCGTCCCTGTCGGTTATCTGTTCAATCTTTCCGTGGAGGGTCTTCTGGACGAAGGTCCTGGGCCTGAAATCAGGGGAAAGCCGCGCAACCGGGCAGATGCCGGTGCACTCCCCGCACTGGTAGCAGGTGTAGGCCGCCTCCCTCAGCCCCTTTAGTTTATCGTCAACAGCAGCAACGTCATCGCTCACAAAAATCACCTTGAATCCTGTGCTCACCGATAACTATCATGATTTATTATATAAGATTTATTCTCGTAACTCATACCTCAGCCCTCCCTGGACGGGCACAGGTGGTACAGGACGCACTCTTCGTGCCTGGGCCTGCGGGCCCGGCAGACGGACCGGCCGTGGAGGATTAAGAGGTGGGAGAAGTCCCGCCAGTACTCGCGCGGCACCACGGCCATCAGGTCCTGCTCTATCCTGTTCGGGTCGTTCTTGTCGCTCAAGCCCAGGCGCATGCTGAGGCGCTTCACATGGGTATCCACGGCGATGCCCTCGTGGATGCCGAAGGCGTTGGAGAGTACGATATTGGCGGTCTTGCGGGCCACCCCCGGCAGCCGGGTCAGCTCGGCCATGGACCTGGGGACCTCCCCGGCGAACTCCTCCAGTATCATCCGGCTGGCGGCCCGGATGTTCCTCGCCTTCTGCCTGAAGAACCCCGAGGACCTGATATCCTGCTCAAGCTCCTCCTGGGAGACCCGGGCGAAGTCCTCTGGCCCCTGGTACTTCCTGAAGAGGGTCCGGGTGATTCTGTTGACCTGGACGTCGGTGGACTGGGCCGAGAGGATGGTGGCCACCAGGAGCTCGAATGGGGTGGAATACTTCAGGGCGGTCCTGGGGTTGGGGTACTCCCTCTCCAGGAGTGAGATTATCTCCTTCACCTTCTCTTCCATGGCAGACCCTCTCCCGCCTTCTCCCATTTATTTCTAGTGATAGATTTTTAACCCTCACCGTCCAATTCGGTAATATGCGCCTCTCCCTGGGTGTCGCCACAAGCCAGCCCGTGGAAACCTCCGTAGAGCTGGCCAGGGAGGCGGAGGCCAGTGGTTACGGCAGGGTCTGGGTGGGGGAGGACATCCCCTCCCGGGAGGTCTTCACCTACCTGAGCATCCTGGCCCTGCGGACCGGAAGGCTGGGCATCGGGACCGGCATCACCAGCCCCTATGTGAGGAAAATCACCACCCTGGCCGCCTCAGCCGCCGGGGTCCAGCACCTCAGCGGAGGCAGGTTCACCCTGGGCATTGGACCGGGGGGCCTGCCCGAGGTGGAGAAGGTGACGGGCCGGCCGCCCCACGACGTGGTGGACGTCATGTGGGAGGCCGCCACCGTCCTGCGCCGCATCTTCCAGGGGGAGACGGTCTCCCACCAGGGTGTCCTCATCTGCCTTTCGGACTACCTCATCACCCACCCCGGGATGGCACCAATGGACATCTACTTCGGGGTCCGGGGGCCCAGGCTCCTGGCCCTGGCCGGGGAGCTGGCCGACGGGGTGATCCTCTCCGGCCCCCTGGACTACCTGGCCCGCGGTATCAGGATAGTGGAGGAATCGGCGGCCGGTGCAGGGAGGGACCCCGGGGGAATCGTCAAGGTCCTCTGGAACGCATTTGCCATGACCGGGGAGGCATCGGTGCTCAAATCCGCAAGGCCCATGGTGGCCACCATGCTGGCCAGCCTGCCGGAGGCGGCCCTGGAGCATATCGATATCAAGAGGGAGACCCTGGAGGAGGTGCGGCGCCTCTTCGCCCTCTCCAGGTACGAGGACGCCTGTGCCCTCATCGAGCCCGGGGTAATAAAGGAGTTCATGATAGCCGGGGACCGGGCCGAGCTCGAGGACCAGCTGGAGAGGTGCCGGAGGATGGGTTTCGACGAGGTGGTGGTGGGACCCCCCTACGGTGAGGAGCCCAGGAAGGTCATCCGGGAGGTGGGGGGGCTCATGGGAGGTGGCAGGTGATGGATTTCGGGCTGAACATCAACGGGAACATGGACCTGGAGGGGCTGAGGGAGGCGGCCCAAGCCGCCGAGGAGGCCGGGTTCTCCCACATCTGGGTGGGAGAGAGCACCGCCTACCTCCACCCGTTCCCCATCATGACCGCCTGCCTGGAGTACACCGAGGATATCAGGGTGGGTACCGGCATCATCAGCCCCAAGAGGACCCGGCGGTTCCATATCCAGAAGGCGGCAGCCACCCTGAAGGAGGTCTACGGCCCCAGGGTCATGGTGGGCCTTGCCCCGGGGGACAGGTACGGACTCCTGGCGGACTGCATCGAGAGCGCAGGGGTCCTGGCCATGCTGGAGGAGACGGTGAGAGGGCTCAAGGAGGATGACCCGGAGCTGCCGGTGTTCCTGGGGGCCTCGGGGCCGAGACTCGTGGCCCTGGCAGGGGATGCGGCCGACGGTGTGCTGCTGAACTACGTCCGCCCGGAATACGTGCGCTGGGCCCTGGGGTTCCTGAAAAGGGATACCTATACCGCGGTCTACGGCCCGGCCCTGCTGCTGCCCGGCGGGAGGCTCGAGGGGCAGCTCCTGGGTGCCGCAGCGGTGGTGGCCGCAGGGAGCAACCCCGCCTTCCAGGAGGAGATGGGCCTTTCGGATTTCGCCTCCAGGATGCAGGAGCTGGTCAGGCAGAAGAGGTGGGCGGAGCTGGCAGCCTACGAAAAAGGGCTCCTGGAGGGCTTCACCATCTCGGGGGGCGTGGATGAGATTTCCGGGCGCATCGAGGAGTACCGTGAGATGGGGATAGACCAGGTCGTCTTCGGGGTGCCCTTCTGCCGTGATGTCCGGGGGATAAGGAGGATGGGTGAGGTTATTTCACAGTACCGCTGATGCAGCGGTGGCGGGTGGCCCACCAGTCGGTTGGGGGATTTGCTGTCTGGTGGACTACTCTTCCAGCCCCCTCATCAAATCCGATGTCGAGTAGACCTTGAGCCGCGACTGGTTCTTGAAGGCAACCTCATTCGACCATATCCCACACTCCTTGGCCAGAGCGAGGGCGAATAGGGGAACGTCTTCTTCGTGAGGAGAAAGTCCCTCCGCCTCCTTCCCAAAGGAGGCCACCTCCCTGTCGTCCACAACATCGATGAATATGCACATCTCTTCCATTGACCGTTGAAAGTCTTCCTCCCCGATGTTGGCCTTCCTGCAAATCCGGGTCTTATGCTTCTTTAGCTCATCCATCCTCGACCGCAGGGTGACCAGCTCGAACCTCTCAACCTCAAGTATGACCCTCCGTGTCCCTGAGTCCTTCCTGAAGAAAGAGAAGAGCACGTTGGTGTCAACAGCCAGCCTCATCTCCTACAACCATTTCTCCTCTTTCCATCTTTTGAGGGCGGCTTTGTTTGCTGCCTTCCCGAGGCTCAGACATTCATCCTCCGTCAACTTCGACTTGGCGAACCTCTGGTCCCACTCCTCCATGAGCATCCTGCGTGCCATCTTCAGCCTGACCACGGCTTTGATGTCTTTTTCCAGCTCGCTCATGAACTTAGAGTCGACTTCTCCCGGGATCTTGACAACTATCTCGCCCATACCAATAAATCCGGCCCCTAACTATATAAAAATATCATGTCGGAAAACCGGCAGAGGAGGCAGAGGCTCACTGCCCCTTCTCGAAGCACTCCGCGGCCTCCTCGAAGCGGTTCAGACTCTCCAGGACCTTCCCCTTGTTCCTCCACGCCCTCCTGTTCCCGGGGTCAATCTCCAGGGCGCGCTCGAAGCACTCCAGGGCCTCCTCGAATCTGCCAAGGCCCTTCAGTGCCAGGCCCCTGTTGTTCCATGCCGGGGCGTATCCGGGGTCCAGGGCAAGGGCGCGCTCGAAATGACCCAGGGCGCGCTCGTTCTCCCCCAGGTAGAAGGTGCAGGCCACCCCCAGGTTGTTCCAGGCCTTCTTGTACCCTGGGTCCAGCTCCACCGCCTTCTCGAAACACTCCACGGCCTCGGCGTGCCTGCGCAGCCGGTAGTAGAGGAGAAAGCCCCGGTTGTCCCATAGCTTGGGGTCCCGGGGGTCCAGGGCCAGGGCCCTCTCCATGCACTCCAGGGCATCCCCGTACCTCCCCAGGGAATCCATGACCCTGCCCAGGTTGTTCCAGATATCCGCGTCATCCCCTTTCAGCTGCGCCGCCTGCCGGAGGCACTCCAGGGCCTCCCGCTGCTCCCCTGCCTCGTTCAGGGCACTGCCCAGGTTGTACCACGCCTTGTAGTGGTCCGGGTCGGCCTCCACCGCCCGCCGGTACATCTCCACGGCCTCCCGCTCCCTGCCCAGGTCGTCCAGGGCCACGCCCATGGAGTTCAGCGCCTCGGCGAACCCCGGGTCCAGTGCCAGTGCCCTCTCGTAGCAGGGGACGGCATCCCGGGGTCTGCCGGAGTACCTCAGCGCCACGCCCTTGTTGAACCACGCCTCCCTGGAATCCGGGTCCCTGGCCAGGACCGCCTCGGCATACTCCGCCGCCTTCCCGTAATTCCCCCTCTTGAACTCGAAATCCGAAAGGCGAAGCAGCAGCCCGGGCGCGGGGTCCTCCAGCCGGGATACCTCTGCCGCCACCTCCTCCCCCAGGGCCATCTGCTCCCGGGACGGCCTGGCCTCGGCATCGATTACCTTCCCGAAGCCTGCCTCTTCCAGCACACTTTCCAGGCTATTCAATCTCAATCCTTCGCGGTTCCAGCTTCTTGGGGACCCTGACCTCCAGGATGCCCTTCGAGAACCTGGCCCTGGCCTTTTCCGGAATCACCCTGACCGGCAGGCCCACCGCCTTCTTGAAGGACCTAAACCGGGTCTCTGAATGGATGGTCCCGCAGCACTCCAGGGTCACCGACCGGGCCATGCTCGCCTCTATCTCCACCAGGTCCTCGGTGATGTGGACTTTAATATCCTCCTTTCTCACATAGGGCAGGTCCGCGGTTATCACCACCTCGCCCCCTGCATCCCTGACATGGACCAGGGGCTCAAGGCACCGGGTGCTCTGGTCGAAGCTGGGCCGGACCGTGTCCACCAGCCAGTTGAACTCATCGAATATGCCGCCCATGCTCATCACCCGAACATCACAGGAACTTCCGTCTCCGCCGCCTTGGCGGAGGCCTTCATGGCCTCTTCCGTCTTCCTCATGAGGTCCCTGGCGGCCAGCCTGATCTCCTCGGCCGTATCCAGGAGCTTCTGGACGTCTATTTGCCGGCCAATAATCCTGCCCACGGCCTCCACCGTGGCAGCTGCTGAGCCCGGGTCGGGGTAGCCGTGGTGGGACTCCCCCATGAGGTAGGTCACGGGGATGCCCCTCTTGGCACCTTCCAGGAGTATCAGGCTGTTGACCCCTGCCAGGAAGCCGTCCTCCAAGAGGCGCACGCCGGCCTTCTCCAGGGCCTCCTGGTCGGCCTCCCTGGTCGCCACCCCCCATACCCCTGGTTTCTCCATCTCCATCCGGTTCTGGACGGGTATGCCCCCCAGAATCAGCACCCTCTGAGGCGAGACCTCCTCGAACCACTCCCCCAGACCCCCGGCCAGGGGGTACATCATGGGAGGCGGGATGGGGACCTCTGATATAACGGCCACCATATCATCCTTTTCATATAACCTGATGGAGCTCCTGGGCCTGCGCTTCTTGACCACCACCACCGGCGGCATGAGGCGGGACTCCACGTGGGCCATCTCCTTAAGGCCCAGGGTCTCGATGATGTGGGATACCCCGATACTGCCCACCAGGCCCTCGTCGGGGAACCCGATTATGACCGTGGGGCTGTCAAGCTCCACATTCCGGGTCTGCACTATCTCAAACCCTTCCAAATCTTCCACCCAGGGAAATCTTGGCCTGGATTGTATATAGTTTTTTCCTACTCAGCCGTCTCTTCCAGCTCCCGGGCCTTTTTGAAATCCATCCTCCCGGTGTAGAGGGCACTGCCTATGACCACGCCCCGGGCCCCCAGCTCCCTTGCGGTCCTGACGTCCTCGAGGCTGGCTATCCCCCCGCTGACGATGACCCCCGAGGAGGTGGACTCAACCACCCTGGAGATGATATCCCTGTCGATACCGGCCATCCTCCCCTCCACGTCCACGTTGGTGAAGAGGAACTCATCGGCATAGGCCTCAAGCACAGGCGCCAGGTCCCAGGGGCGGTGGGCGGTGGACTCCTGCCAGCCCTTCACCGTCACATAGCCCCCCCTGGAATCCAGGGCGATGGTGATACGCTCCCTGCCGTACTTTTCCACCAGGGGTGCCAGGGACTCCGGGTCCTCCACGGCCATGGTCCCCAGGATGACCCGCTCGGCCCCCAGGTCCAGGAAGTGCATGGCATCCCCCAGGGTCCTCATGCCCCCCCCGAACTGGACGGGGATGGCGAGGGCCCTGAGAATCTCCTCCACCACGGCCTCGTTCTTCCTCACCCCCCCGATGGTCCCGTCCAGGTCAATCAGGTGTAGGCGGGATGCGCCCCGGGACTCCCAGCCCCGGGCCACGGCGAGGGGGTCCTCCTCCTCGATGAGCCTCTTCCCAGGGTCGCCTCCCACAAGCTGCACGCATTTGCCGTCCTTCAAGTCCAGGGCAGGGATGACCAGGAACATGGGATTAAATTGCAGCCCGGGGTTTTTATGTCTTGTCAAGGGGACGGGGCAGGGG
>JAADFM010000023.1:6615-7461 GCA_013152845.1 Methanobacteriota archaeon
TAATATAGTTAAATTTATATAAGAGTAAACCAATTTCAATAGTTCAGATAATCAGAGCTCCAAGGTTTTAGAGGCGGAGAGAGTGGACACATGAGAGAAGAATTCTCTCTCCAACTCCAAAACCGTCCGGTTTTTCCACCATCCTTATATAGGCGGAGGGTCACCATGTTGTCATGGTATCCTTCGACCTGCTGGTTGTAATCGCCGGGATAATCTACGGCTATTCCAAGGAGGGCAGGGAAGACCGGTGGCACATGCTCAAAAAAGGCATAAAGATAGGCATCGTCCTGGGAATCGCCCTTGGAATCCTGGGCCTCCTCATGGGAGGCGTCATGGCAGGCCTTGCCGCCGGTGTCGTTGGCATCATCGCCCTGCCCCTTGTGGCCTTTGTCATCGCCCTGGAGTTCGTCATAGGCACCTTCATTGGCGACATCCTGGAGCGCGCCGTCAAGAAATAGGCCTCACGCCACCCTGTTTGCCAGGGTCCCGATGCCCTCAATCTCCACCTCCACCGAGTCCCCCCTCTCCATGGGCCCCACCCCCGGCGGGGTCCCGGTGGCGATGACGTCACCCTCCTCCAGGGTCATTATCCCGGAGATGAACTCCACGAGGTAGGGGATGTCGAAGATGAGGTTTCTGGTGCTGGAATCCTGCCTGAGCCTGCCGTTCAGGCGCAGCCTGACGGTCAGCTCCCCGGGCTCGGGTATCTCGTCGGCTGTCACCACCCACGGCCCGATGGGGGCGAAGGTATCGAAGCTCTTCGCCCTGGTCCACTGCCCGTCCTTCTCCTGGAGGTCCCGGGCTGTCACGTCGTTGAAGCAGGTATAGCCCAGGATGTAATCATAG
>JAADFM010000024.1 GCA_013152845.1 Methanobacteriota archaeon
GGAGCTCCTCCACCGCGGGCATGAGGACCTCGGGGATGTACATGCCGCCGTAGGGGCCGAAGCGGCCCTTCTTGTCAGGATAGCGGTACATAACTGACCCAAGCTATAACATCAACGTATAATAGTTTTGTGCCTGTTACCTCCTGTCCCTGCCCCTTGCCGCCACCCACCAGTAATAGATGCCCACCAGGGCTGCGGCCAGGACGAGGACCGCCAGCCCAACATAGCGATTACCTCCCGGAGGCAACTCCGTCCCTTCCCCTGCCGCCTCTTCCCGGGCGGCCTCGGCCCCGATATAATAGGTCCCGTTTTCTTTAATGAGACCCTCGACCCTGCCCGTCCCAAGCTCCACAGCGGCAGGGAGGACCACCTCCATGCGGTCCCTGTCCCGGCGGTAGAGGCCGAGGGTAGAGAGGTTGACCCGACCCTGTGGAAGCTCGACGAGGATGGTCACAGCAGCCCATGCGTCCTCGCCCGGGGCGGGATTGAATCCCAGGGCAAAGGGCCTCCCTGCGAGATTGAAATCCTCCGGCGCTTCCCGGACATCAAAGGATAGCTCATAGTTTGCGCCGGAGATGTTGAAAGCACCGTCGATGACATAGAGGTCTCCCATGGACGCCACCTCCCTGGCAAAGAGGCCCCCGCCGTCCATGACGCATCCTACAACCTCCGCCCCTGTCTCACCAACGGCTGTGAAAAAGACCGGAGAATCCGCGGAACCTTCAAAGACGGTGGATTCCACCCGGTTCCCCTCCCCGGCGGAGAATACCATTCCCTTCTGGAAACCTTTCAAGGTGAGGCCGGAGAAGAGGCATTCCCGGGCCATACTCGCCTCAATACCGGTGTCCTCGCCTTCCAGCAGGCTGTCGGTGAACGCCACCCTTGAAGAGCCCACCACGGAAGCGCCCACGGCGCACCCATCTATTTCCAGCCTGCTCAGGTTCACTCCGGTGCTCTCCTCAACCCTGAGGGCCACCAGGCTGTCCCTGAAACTGCATTCTGTGACCGATACATTGTCTGAGAGGAACACCTCCAGCCCGGTGGTGCCGTTGGCGAAGGTGAGCCCTTCCAGGGCCACGTCCCCGGCCGTGACCTGGAGGGTGGGCAGGATGGCAAGCTGCGGAACCAGCACCACTTCCCCGGGAGTTCCTCTGATGCTCACAGGCTTCGATATCCCCAGGTTCCCAGTGTAGGTTCCAGGACCCACCTCCAGGGTGTCGCCTGGGGATGCCGCCTCCAGGGCTTCCTGGAGGGTGGTGTAGCGGCATTCATGGCACACCTCCAGGGTAGCAGCCCAGCAAAGCCCGGGCATAAAGAGCAGTGCCAGAACTGCCGCAGCAGGGAGGGTCCATCTAGCCGTCACCTTTTCACCACCCTTATCTGCACATCCCCTGATATCGTGACGGTTTTCGATGAGGAGCCTGTCTCCTGACAGGAGCCTGTCCACCGACAACAGTCATAGGCCCAGGAAAAACTGCCGGACCAGGGGTAGGTATGCTCGTAGGACCCCGCCACGCTCTCCCAGGTGTCTTTCCCGGTCTTGCGGAGGATGAGAAAAGGCTCCGGCCTCACTTCGTAGTAGGGGATTTTGACCCTCTTCCTCTCTACAAACCAGCAGGAATATCCAGGCTTGGTGAGCTCGTTGCCGTCGTAGGTGCACTGGAAGGTGACGGTGCTGGACCCATCTCCGGTCTCAGAGGTGCTGCTCCAGGTTTCTGTGCCCTTCACCGGGAACACTGGATACTTTATCGGTGAGACGCGCAGGAAGAGGTCACCGCTTCTCAGCTCGAGGATTATCCAGCTCAGCTCATCCTGCACGCTGGAGGAAACACTCCCCGTCCGGGTGACGTAAGCGTTATTACTTGAGGACCCGCCCTCAGTCCCACATGTGCCGCTGGAAGTGCCACTCCCCTTCCAGGAGTGGCTATACTGGTGGGATGAGGTGAACTGGCCGGAAGTCCTCTCCATGCCTGTACCCCTCTTCCAGTAGGTCCTGAGACTCACGCTCGTGGTCCAGGTGGTAGACCACTGAAACTCTATATCATAACTCCCACTACTCGTGTGCCAGCGGCAGTCGTCTTTGTCGCAGCACAGCTCCCGGCAGGAGATGCTTCCGTGGCTATTGCCCCCTTCCTCAAAATGCGAGGTCTCTGTCCAGTCAATTAGAAGCACGAACTCTGATTCCTTGACCCTGATGGAGGCGGTTTCCTTCACCCTCTCGCCGTTGAGCAGGTTGTACCAGGCAGGGATGCTCACCATGCCCTCCTTCCTGCTGGCGATGAACCGCATGGTGGCGGTCCCTGTCTCGTCGGTGACAGGGTTGCCGAGGCTGCTTACCGGGCCCAGGGGGACAAGCTTCCCACCCCTGAGACGGCTGCTGTCCACAACCACCTGCTCCCCTGCCATCGGGGTGCGCCTGCCCTTCTCGTCCTCGCGGTAGAGCTTGATGTAGACCAGGGTATCCCTGGTGGGCTCCACCGTCCTGTCCCTGGGATAGATTGCAAGACCGATGCCCGCTATTTTCACGATGGCCGATGCCCTGGTCACCTTCTTTCCCCTGCCCAGGGTGAAGCCTTTTATCACGTCAACGCCTGCCTGCACGCCTTCCAGGAGGTCGTACGTGGTGGTTGCGGTGCCGTCAGGACCGGTGGTGAGGACCACGTAACCGGAATAGAACCTGTCCTCGGGGCCCTCGACAACACCCCTCACCGTCTTCTGCCTGATGTAGACCTTGGCCCCGTCCACAGGGTCGCCCCGGCAGTCGGTTACCTTCACGGTGAGAGTGGCCTTGTTCTTGTCCCATTCCATGGATACGGTTTCCGGGGTGAGCGAAAAAGAGAGAACCGGGTCCCTTGGGGGCAGCGGGTGGGTCTCCTCCCAGGACTCGATGACGGAGTCCAGGTGCCCCATGACCGATGCCAGGGCCTCCACGGCGGCCAAAACCGCCTCTTCATTTCCGGCCGTCTGGGTCGAGCGCTTGATGGGGATGATGTTGTCGGCATCCAGCAGAGAGGAGGTGAGGACAAAGGTATCCCCGAGCCTGCCCACGTTCAGGCTTATCAGGTAACCTGCCTTGAGCTGCTGGGCAAGCTCCTGGCCGATTTCGTTCAGCTCGTTGCCGTCAATGGCGCCCAGAAGTAGCTGGTCTTCCCTGAATTTGAGGAGGGCCCGCATGTCCTGGAAGGAGAGGAGCCTGACACCCGGAGAGGTCTCCCGCAGCAGGGTTGCGTAGTAGTCGCTCAGGGGAGCCTTGGGCAGGCCGGTGGAGTTGTAGACGGTGGTTATGAGCACCACCTTGGGTTTGGAGCAACTATCGCCCCATCCTTCCTGGACCTTCCTGAGAGCCCCCGGTTGGTAGGGGGCAAGGAACCTCACCCTGGCCCTGCCCGTGGTGTAGGATGCAGGGAGCACCCCGCCCTGGGCTGCCACAGGGGTGCCCAGTATCTCAAACTTCAGGTCGAGGTCCTTCTCCTCGCCGCAGTCCAAGGAGACCTCCTCCATCCCGGACTGGTAGAGCGTGCCGTCATCTCCCTGGAGCCTGGCCCTCACGTAATACCTTCCAGCAGGCACCTCTGTCTCCAGGCCGGTGGCCCCGGGGCCGACCTCAATCTCCATGGGCTCGCCGGTGTGGAAATCATAGAAGGTGAGCGTGCCCTCCCGGGCGCTGAGAGGTGCGGAAGGCTCCCCGGGCAGATGGAACCCCACAGAGACCCTCGCCCCTCTCTGGCAGACCTCAAAGACCTTGATGTCATCGGCCAGGAGGTCCCCGGCTTCGGAATAGAGGGCTGACCTGAGTATGTACTCGCCTTCCTGCCAGGAGCGGTCCACCGCCCCCCGCAGGACGGTCTCCAGGGAATCCTCGGCCGGTTCCAGGTGCTGGTTTCTGGGCATGGCTGTCCCCCACGGCAGGTAGGTGACCCCGCCTGACGGGTCCTCCAGGGATATGGAGAGGATGCCGTTGTAGGTCTCGTTGCCTGCGGTGAGGGCATTCATGACCACCAGTTCCTGTCCCGGATTGTAGGTGTTCCGGAGGGTCATGAGCTTCACAGACGGTTCCGGGTTGTAGTAGATGAGCTGGCCTGAGAAGGCCACCGGGTCAAGGCTGTCCTTCCATGTGACCTTCCCCACCAGGGCATAGGTGCCGGGCATCATGTCGCCGGTGAAGGTGAGGGCCCCGGGAAGCCTGCCGTAGTAGTGGGTCTCAAGGAACCGGCTGTCCAGGGGCGAGGGCTCTGAAGTCCAGGCAGGATAGTAGTATGTCCTGCCCCCTGGAGCCACCAGGTAGAGGTAGGCGTCGTAGAGCTCAGGCTGGCCGGTACCCTCAAGCCTCAGGTAGACGGGCAGCTCCTCCCGGCCGGAGGTGGCCCCCGCCGGCAGGGATACCTCGACCCATGGCAGGCCGGTCTCGGGGAGCTGGGGCATCAGGGTAAGATTGGCAATTTTCCAGCTCTCAAGTCCCACCTCCTTGGAGGGATTGCGCTGGTGGACGAAGGTTATGATGTTCTCCTCCCCTGCCCTTACCATCTCGGCAGGTATGGTTATGGAGTAGTTGCGCCAGCCGTAGGCAGGTCCCAGGGTGGCCAGAAGACCGCCCTCAGGGAAGACCTCCACAATCTGGTGTTTCCCGCCCATGGTGCCGTCTAGGCGGCGGTTGAGGTAGAGGCTCACCTCGCCTTCATCCAGGTCCCTGGCCGTGAATTCAAGCACATAGGCCACGGACCTGCCCGTGAAACCGTATGCGACCTCGTCCGGGAACTCCGGGAAGCCAGCCGGTTCGGGGGAGGCCGGAGATAGGGGCAGGACCAGGAAATCGGCCTCTGCCCTGCCCTTGAGCCCGTAGTAGTCCTGGCCGCTCAGGACCAGGTGGTGGGTGCCCAGGGTCAGCCTCGGGATGGTGTCGCTCCCGTCAGTATCAACGGCCACCGGCTGGGCCCCGTCCAGGGTATAGGAGGCCTTTACCAGGGGGACCTGGGAGGTATAGATTAGGTCCAGGGTCCGGTTGGTGTAGAGCCTGCCCTGGACAGGGCTGAGGATGGTAATCTCAAGCTCGGACTCCTCTTCTGGCACCTCCTCCAGCGGCTTTTCCCCAGCGGGACCATCACCTCCACCGCCTCCGGTCTGGATGGAAACAGTGAAGTTCACCCTGCTCCAGTTGAGGTTGCCGGAGGTGTCGTTGACATAGACGATGAGGCTGTAGGCGCCGTTTGTAAGCCCAGTGATGGTGGTGTTGGGTGTAAAACTCACGTTGGCGCCGCCGTCGAGTGAGTACCACCACCTGTCAACGTCGGTGTGGGGCGAGCTGACTTTCAGATGGACGTAGGAGGTCGGGTAGGTGGTGCCGCTGGTGGGTGAGTGGATGGTTATCCAGGGGGCGGTGGTATCGTTGTTGACCGCAACGAGGGGGAGGTAGTCGCCGCCGTTTTTGATGTTGCCGGAGGAGTTGTGAGGCAGGAGGGTGTCGCCGATGCCGTCCGAGCCGGTGAGGTCCTCTCCTGTGTAGTCGGACCATGAGTTGCCGCCCAAGAATGGGCCTCCGATGATGTTGGTGCCCGGGGTTCTGGTGGTGTTCCAGTAGTTGGCAGAGGTGGTGTCATGGGCGTTTATGGTGTTGGAGAAGATGTTGTTGTAGAAGGTGTTGTTGTAGGAGTACCCGTATATGTAGACACCATACGTGTTGGCCGAGATGTTGTTTGAGTGGAAGGTGTTGTTGTAGGAGTAGTAGAGCCATGCACCGCTTTTGCGGGTGAGGGAGGTAGCGCCGGTGAGGTTGGAGCCGTGGATGGTGGTGAGGTTGGTGTCGAAGAGGGATAGGTCGGTGCCGTAGTTGGGGCCCAGGGAAGAGCCCGAGATGGTGATGTTCCGGCAGCCCTGCAGCATGACGCCGTACCTGTTGTTCCGGGCGGTGATGCCTGAAATAAGGGAGTCGCTGGTGTTGTAGAGGAAAACACCCTGGGAGTTGCCCATAAGATTGACCCCGGAGAGGGTGATGTTGTAGCAGTTGATGCAGGCGAAATATCCGATAGAAGGGTCTGAGAAGCTCTGGCCGGAGGTGTTTTTGAGGTAGTAAATCTTAAGCCCGTTGACGGTGTTGGATGTGTCGATGTCGTTGTCTAGGCCTGCTGAGTTGGTGCCGGTGTCGTCAATGTGGGGGTAGAAGTTGAAGTAGTTGTTCAGGAGGGTGTTGTTCCGCATGGTGACATTGCCGAAACTGATGCCACCGTAAATGTACAATACTACGCCCATGTCTGTGTTGGAGATGGTGTTGTTGAACAGATATGTGTGGTAGGAGGTGGTAATCTTCACACCTGCGTGGTAAAGGTAAGCTGGAGGGTTCTGATAGTAGCCGGTGCCGGTTATGGTGTTGTTGGCAACAGTGGTGTAGCGGGTGGAGGTGATTTCAATGCCGCCCCGGGCGCAGAGGATGGTGTTGTTGATTATCCGGTTGTGGGCAGGCTGGCCGGAATCGCCTACTACGTAAACCCTATAGTAGGGATAACCCGTGTCGTAGCTGGTGAAGGTGTTTTCTTCCACCAGGTTGTGGTCAGCCGCAGAGGCTGATTTTCACGTAGGCCCGCGGGCCTGTGAACACGTTGCCGGTGATGTTGTTGTAGCCTGCACCGTCCACCACCAGCGGGTCGTCCAGGAAGGTGCTGTTGGCTATCAAGTTGTGGTCCGAGCTCTCGGTGGGGAAGCCCTTTACCAGATAGACGCCAGCGCTGGTGCTGTTGTAGAAGGAACAGTTGGCGATGGTGTTGCCGGTGGATTTGAAATCCACAAGCAGTAGTCCGAAGTAGCCCTGGTAGCCCACCCGAATCCCGTAGTCGTCGCCTCCGGTGATGTTGAAGCCCTGGATGGTGTTGTTGCTGCTCCTCAGGGTGATGGTATCG
>JAADFM010000025.1 GCA_013152845.1 Methanobacteriota archaeon
AGAGTTTTTTCTCCGATGGAAATATCTAAAAAGTTCTATCCGAATTTCTATGATGGGGATAAGGTAAAAAAGTTTATTGTTCCAATTCAGCCGGAATACCATGACCGATTGTTTGTTGGATACGGGGGAAGGCAAACGAAGTTATTTGAACACGATGGCGAATTTATCACCGAAGGGAATACGATAAAAAAAGCGTATCTATGCCATGCTCCAGCGAAGACCATCTCCCCAGGGGATATTTTATTATTTTATCGTTCTTGGGATATGAGAAAATTAACAGTATTTGGAGTGGTTGAAGAAGTCTTTCCAGAGCTGACTGACAAAGGCGAAATCGTTAGGAAGGTTGGTAGGAGAACCGTTTATTCATTAAGCGAAATTGAGCAAATGGCAAAAAATCCAACATTACTAATCCTCTTCACGTTGCATTTTCCACTAAAAAATCCTCTAGGATTAGCGGGTTTAATAAAAATGGGCGTATTAAAAAGCGCGCCACAATCAATTACCCAAATATCGCATGAAAAATATCAGTTGATAAAAAAAGAAGGTGGTATAGATGAGCGTTTTGCTGTCAATTAAGCCGAAGTACGTTAAAGAGATTATCGCAGGGAACAAGAAATACGAATTCCGCAAATCTATTTGGAAACGTAACGATTTGGAAAAAGTGTATATCTATTCATCTACACCTATGAAAAAGATAGTAGGGTTTTTTTCAATCGGAGATATTATCGAAGATAATCCAGAAAATCTATGGAGTGAATTTAAGGATTTTTCGGGGCTCGCTGAAGACGAATTCTTTAATTATTTTAATTCCCATGAAACGGGATATGCAATTGAAATAGATCAGGTTGATGTTTTCAAAAAACCGATTGACCCATATCAACAGGTCCCAAATTTTAGACCTCCTCAATCATTTTGTTATTTCGAGAGCGAGGTCTTAGCAAAGTAAACCCCTTACCCCCTCCCTCCTCCCGGCACATTATATTCGATAGGGAACCCCTCCCTTTTCTCATAATCGATCTCATAATCAACGCCGTATTTTCGCGCCGCCTCCCCAATATGACTGACCTCCGAGGGGTCCAGTCCCACCAGCTCACAGCATGCCATGTCCAGGGCGACGACGTCCCTGGAGGCAACAATGAAGCCGGTCTCGCGGATGCGCCCGCTCAGAGGCCCGGCGCCGTCCATGGAGTAGGTGGCGTCCATGATGTTGAGGACCGGCCTGATGCGCTCCAGGAGGTCGAGGAGCAGGGGGTCCATGGTGGAATGATACCTGCCCTTTTTTGATTCCTGGACCAGCCCGAAAAGGTTCTTAATCCCAAAGGTGACCCTGGTCAGTGTGTGGGTCTTGAGGATGGGGATGTTTATTATCCTTGATTCCAGGGCGATTTTCGGGATAGTGGCCGTGCCGTAGGGGCCATCCAACCTTAAGCCCTCCAGCTCGGCCAGGTTCACCAGAGGGCATTCCATCTCTAGGTCGGTGAAGACTCTATCGATGTCCTTTCCCCAGGAATGGGTCTCCCCGAGGATGACGTGGGGTGTCAGCCTATTCACCTCCTTGATGACGGCCTCCACTATCTCCAGGTTGGTGGTCACCCCTTTCTTCAGGTAACAGCAGAAATTGGGCTTCAGGAGGACCATGTCATCGGATCGGATAACTCCTTTCAGGTCCAGCTCCTCCATGGCGGCCGGTATCACCCCCTTCCTGTAGTTTCTGACCAAGACCTTCATTGATAATAATTTATCAGGTTAGAGGGCATTAAATTTTGGTAACCATCCCCCACTTCCATCGACCAGTTTTTGAAACGGCCGACCTCTACAACCTCTTCAATGCCTCTGTTATCCCCCAGACCTCGACGATGCCCGCTTTCTTTATCCTGTCGAAGTGCCTGTCGTTGGTGATGAGAATGGAATCCGTCTGGAGACATGTGGCTGCATGGAGGATATCGGCCTTGTCCGGGGTAGTGATGTGGGGTTTGCAGGCCAGGATGTAGTTCCTTTTTACCATGACCACATCCGTCTTTTCCAGGAGGGCACTGACCAGGGCAAGGGCGGTCCGGGAGCCGAGGAGCTGGGCATAGCGGAGAAATTCCTCTACCAGGAGGTCGTTCCCCACCAGGACGATGGATGGGTCCTCCAGGACCTTCAGGAGGAGCTTCAAGGCCCCGCCTCCCGGTTTCTTTACCGCCGAGATGAAGACGTTGGTATCAATCAAAAAGGTCCGGGTACCTCTTACGCGCCTTTTCATTTATCTCCCTGCGAACCCTTTCCACCACGGCCTCTATGTCAATCCCCTTCAGCTCCTCCTCCAGCCTGGCGGCCAGTTCCTTGGGGTCGAGTTTCTGGAGTACGAGCCTCCCGTCCCTGGCGGCTGCTATCAAAAACTTGGTCCCTTCCTCTACCCCGAGTTCTTCTCGCATGGTTTTGGGAATGACGAACCTTCCCGCCCTGTCCACGGTAACGACATCTGCCATCTTTTTATCACTAAACAATGCCATTTTTGCCATTTATAATATTTATGGTAATTATTCCAAGGGTGCGGAGGGTCCCTGAGGGATAGCATCCCAATTATTAATATATCATGAGCGTCCCAGGTTAATCCACAGAAGACCTGGGATGGATGTCATTAACGGGTTTTTGGCATGGACTGTTCCGGGACAGGAGGTAACTGATTTGAAGGTAGAAGAAGGCGATATAGTGCATTTCCATTATACTGGGAAGTTCGAGAACGGCGAGATATTCGATACCTCGCAGGAAGATGCGGCCAGGGAGGCCGGGCTCCACAACCCCCAGATGAGCTACCAGCCCCTGGTGGTCAAGATAGGTGCCGGCCACATCATAAAGGGTCTGGACGATGCCCTCCTGGGCATGGAGGAAGGGGAGGAAAAAGAGGTGACCATCCCCCCAGAGGGTGGCTACGGCCCCAGGCGCCCGGAACTCCTCCAGCAGGTCCCCATGGGGGCCTTCAGCCAGCAGGGCATAGACCCGAAGGAAGGGATGCTCATCGGGACCTCCCAGGGGACTGCGGTTGTGACCGGTGTCGGTGACGACTACGTGGAGGTGGACTTCAACCACCCCCTGGCCGGAAAGACCCTCGTCTTCGAGGTAAAGGTCAAGGCCATAGAACGGGGATGAGTCCCGGGACCCCGGAGGCCATTAATCTTTGGCAGGGGCGGTATCCTCACCCCCGACCGGGAAGGTAATACCATGAGTCCTGAATCCATCCCGGCCGTCCTCCTCTGCGCCCTCCTCCTGGGCGGGTGCACCAGCGGATGTACCGGTCCCGCACCCTCCCCCGAGCCCCCAGGCAACATCACCAGTTTCCAGGAATGCGTCCAGGCCGGCTACCCGGTCATGGAATCCTACCCCCGCCAGTGCAGGACCCCCGACGGCAGGACCTTCGTAGAGGAGGTCCCCCCGCTGGTCGGCTGCGGCTGAAGCTCCTCACCTGAACTTGCTGAACCTCTTCATCAAATCCGAGACCGCCCGGGCCTTGTCCTTGTCCATGTTGCCGTCCTCCACCAGGCGGTCCAGGTACTCCTGGGCCTCGTCCACCCCCAGGTTGGTGGCCTTGGAGTAGAGGTTGCCGAAGATGATACCCCCAGCCTCCACGTCCTCCAGGGCCTTCTTCAGGTAGTACTCGAAACTCTCGGCCCTGCCCATGTGGAGCTTCCGCGTCTTCGGGCCTCCTCCCCCACCGTGCCGGTGGTGCCGCTGCCTCCTCTTGTTTGGATTGAATCTCCTGCGCCTGCCCATTAGAATCCTCTGCGCTTCTGGTAGCAGTCCCGGCAGTAGACGGGCCTGTCTCCCGAGGGCTTGAAGGGCACCTGGGTCTCGATGCCGCATTCGGCACAAATGGTAGAATGGAGCTCCCTCTGGCCGGTCCTGGCCGCCTTCCTCCTCTGCCTGCAGGGTTTGCATCTCTTCGGGGTCTGGAATCCCCTCTCGTAGTAGAACTGCTGCTCCTCGCCCGAGAAGACGAACTCTTCGCCGCAGTCCTCGCAACTCAATACACTGTTTTCAAATTCCATTTCTTTTACACTTCCTGTTTTTTCAAAAAAGCCAAAAAATAAGAGAGACCCTTATTAATCAACTTTTTTAATACCCATCCCATCCTCCCGACAGGAGACAATGTTGTAGAACTCCGGGGCTAAAGCTCCTCCTGCCACCTGTTGGTGATGGGCATCCGCCGCCCGGGCCCGAAGGCCTTGGGGGTGATTCTGATGCCCGGGGGGGCCTGCTGGCGCTTGTATTCGTTGCGGTCCACCATCCGGATGATATCGAGGACCAGGCCGGGGTCGAATCCCTCCTTTATGATCTCCTCTGCGCTCCTGTTCTCCTCGATATAGGCATGGAGGACGGGGTCCAGGACCTCGTAGGGGGGAAGGCTGTCGGTGTCCCTCTGCCCGGGCCGCAGCTCTGCTGTGGGCTCCTTCTCCAGTACCCTCCGGGGTATTATCTCCTCCTTGGAGTTTATCCAACCGGCCAGTTTGTAGACCGTTGTCTTGGGCACGTCCGAGATGACGGCCAGACCCCCCGACATGTCCCCGTAGAGTGTCGTGTAGCCCACCGCGGTCTCGGACTTGTTCCCGGTGGAGAGGACGAGGTAGCCGAACTTGTTGGAGAGGGCCATGAGGATGTTGCCCCTGATGCGGGCCTGGATGTTCTCCTCGGTGACGTCGGGTTTCTGCCCCCTGAACTGCTCCTCCAGGGCGGCCATGTAGGCGTCCATGATGCCGCCGATGGGGATGACGGTGAAGGCGATGCCCAGGTTCTCTGCCAGATGCCTTGCATCCTCCACACTCTCCTTTGAGGTGTAGGGTGAGGGCATGCAGACCCCCAGTACCCGCTCCGGGGCCAGGGCCCTCGCGGCCAGGACCGCCACCAGGCTGGAATCGATGCCGCCGGAGAGGCCGACCACCGCCTTCTCGAAGCCGTTCTTCCGCATGTAGTCTGAAAGGCCCAGGACCAGGGCATCGTGGATGTCCCCGGTGACGTCCCTTTCCGGCCTGGGCCGAGGCGTCTCCAGGTCGGGGAGGAGTAGGTCCTCCCGGAAGCGCCCTGCCTGGGCCACGAATTCGCCCCTGCCGTTGAAGACGTAGCTGCCCCCGTCGAAGACCAGGTCGTCCTGGCCCCCCACCAGGTTGCAGTAGAGCACCGGGACCCCGGTTTCCGCAGCCCTCCTGGCGAGGAGCTCCTCCCTGACTGTGAACTTCCCGGCATGGAAGGGGGAGGCCGAGATGTTTATCAGGAGCTCAGCCCCCCGCGCAGCCTGCTCGTGGGGGGGACCGCGGTCAACCCAGATGTCCTCGCAGATGCTTATCCCAAGCCTTACCCCTTTCAGGGTGAAGACGTGGCAGGACCGCGCTCTGGTGAAGTACCTCTGTTCGTCGAAGACGTCGTAGTTTGGGAGGTGGGTCTTGTGCTGGACCCCCGTGACCTCCCCCCCGGATATGAGGGCCGCCGCGTTGTAGAGATGTCCGTCACTTCTGTCCACGAACCCCACCACGGCCGCCACCCCGGCCTCCTCCGCAATCTCCTCCACGGCCCTGAGGTTGGCCCTGACAAAGGAGGATTTCAGCACCAGGTCCTTGGGCGGGTAGCCGGTCACGGCCAGCTCAGGGAAGACCACAAGCTCGGCACCGGCATCCTTCCCCCTGGCGATGTACTCGATTATCCTGTCGCGGTTCCCATGGATGTCGCCCACCGTGGGGTTCACCTGGGCCAGGGCAACCCTGAGGCTCATGTTAATTGATTGACCCGGGGGGATAAAAAGCTATTTCCTAAAGCGCCTCTCCGGCCACGGGCAGCTTCACCTTGAAGCAGCTCCCCTGGTCCACCTGGCTCTCCACCATGATACTGCCGCCCAGGTTCTTGATGACCTCTTTGGTAATGGCCAGCCCGAGGCCTGTACCCCCGTACTTCCGGGTGGGACTGCTGTCCCCCTGGTAGAAGGGGTCGAATATCCTGTCCCGTATCTCTTCAGGGATGCCGATTCCGGTGTCCTTGATGGAGACCTCCACGGCACCGTCTTTCTGCCTGGTGGAGATAACCACGCTGCCCATGGACTTGTTGAACTTGACGGAGTTGGAGATGATGTTCCTGAAGGCATGCTTTATCTGCTGGTATTCCCCCTCAATCCTGGACCCGTCGCACCCAAGGTCCAGCTCGAATCTGACGTCCTTTTCTTCGGCCACAGGCACCATCTCGGTTACGATGTCTCTTAGCACCCTGTCCAGCTCCACCTTCCCGGAGGGGACGAAGTTCCCGTTTCCCTGGAGGTTGGCGGCCTCGATGAGGTCGCTTACGATTGCGTTCTGGCGTTCAAGGGCGCCCAGGGCCATCTCGAGCATCTCGTTTCTCTGGGCCGGGTCCTCCTCGCCCTGGGCGAGCTCAATATAACCCGAGGCGATGGTTATGGGAGTGAGGAGCTCGTGGCTGACGTTGGCGATGATGTTGCTCTTGTATTCCTCCATGGCCTTGAGCTCTT
>JAADFM010000026.1:0-1201 GCA_013152845.1 Methanobacteriota archaeon
AATCACAAACAAAACCATGTATATAGGTTCTTTTAAAATCTCCAGTGAAGGTGTAATGTGATTAACAGCTAGTATAAAAATAAGAGCAATAGAGGCGGATGTGGCGCTAACTAAAGTCACGCATGTATTTATCAACCTACTTTTTTCCTTTTCTTCTGGCAGGTAGCGTATTATACTGAAGTTCAAACCAAGTAAAGAGATTATAACCAGGAAATTCATGGCAGATATAATTGCAGTCGCAATTCCTACTTCCTCGGGGCTGTAAAATCGCGCAGCGAAAAGCCAGAATAGAAAACCTGCTCCTACGCCTGTAATTGTGTTCGCCATTAAATAATAAGAATTTCTGTAAAGCGGGTCTCTAAAGTGGTTTTTTATGTCTTTTGCTCGAAAGGGCACTTCCATATTAGATCTCTCTTGGGTGGTTTGGTATTTTAAAGAGGCGGACAGAGAGGAGAATTGGAGATTTTTATCAGCCCCTGGTTTTGAACCACTCAAAGGTCCTCCTCATACCCTCCTCCAGCGGGACCTCGGGCTTCCACCCGAGTTCCTTCTGCGCCTTCCCGATGGAGAGGGCGATTCTTCTCACCTCTCCCTTTCGCTCATCGGTGTGGACGGGTTCTATCTCCTTCCCTGTCACCGCCTTCAGGGCATCCACCAGCTGGTTCACCGAGGTCTCGACACCGGTGCCGATATTGAATATACCCTCCTTCCCTGCGCCTGCCAGGTTGGCCCTCACCACATCGCTTACATGCACGTAATCCCTGGTCTGGCGTCCGTCGCCGAATATCACCGGCGGCCTGCCGCGGACCCTGTCTATGAAGATGGCGATGACCCCTGCCTCGCCGTGTGGGTCCTGCCTCTCGCCGTAGACGTTGGCATACCTCAGGGATGTCACCTCCAGGCCGTAGTTGTGGGCATAGCACTGGAGGTACTTCTCCCCCAGGAGTTTCGTGACCCCGTAGGGGGAGACCGGGTCGGTGGGATGGCCCTCGTCCACAGGCAGGCGGGCGGGCTCGCCGTAGACGGCACCCCCGGAAGAGGCGTACACGAAGCCCTTCACGTCCTCCCCCTTCTCCAGCAGGTTCAGTATGCCCCTGCCGTTCACCTCCAGGTCGAAGAAGGGGTCCTCCACGGACCTGCGGACATTGACCTGGGCCGCCAGGTGGAAGACCAGCTCAGCGCCCTCCAGGACCTCCCCTAC
>JAADFM010000026.1:1231-19568 GCA_013152845.1 Methanobacteriota archaeon
GCTATCCTGTCCGCTGACTCCTTGAGGTTCTCCATCCGCCCGCTGCTCAGGTCGTCGATTACCGCGACCTCGTGGCCCTCCCCAACCAGTGCGTCCACCAGGTGACTGCCTATGAAGCCCGCACCCCCTGTCACCACAACTCTCTTTGTCGCCATATCACATCCTCCTACGTCAACCTCTCAAGCTTCCCTCCCTTCTCCAGGAGGTGCTCCGTCTCCCGCGCGGCCAGCTCCAGCACCGCCCCCGGGTCCAGGGACCTCACCCGGCGCCCCTCCATGAGGATGCGCCCATCCACCATCACGGTATCCACGTCCGAGGACCTGGCGGCATATACCAGATGCGAGACCGGATTCGTGAAGGGGGTGAGGTTTGGCACCTTCGTGTTCACCAGCACTATATCGGCCCTCTTGCCCACCTCCAGTGAACCGATTTCCTCCATCCCCAGGGCGCGGGCACCGCCTGCGGTGGCCATCTCCAGGACGGTCCCGGCCGGGACCGCCGAGGCGTCACCGCTTGTGACCTTGTGGAGGAGGGCCGTCATCTTCATGGTCTCGAACATGTCCAGGGTATTGTTGGAGGCCGCCCCGTCGGTGGCCAGGGAGACCTGGATGCCTTTGTTCAGATATTCCGGGACCGGTGCGATGCCCGCCGCAATCTTCATGTTGCTTATGGGGTTGTGGGAGACCTTGACCCCCCTCTCCCTCAGGACCTCGAACTCCCTCTCCTTAGGCCAGACGCAGTGGGCCGCCACTACCTCCGGGCCAAGGAACCCTATCTTCTCCAGGTACTCGATGGGGGCCAGGCCCTTCTCCCTCCTGGAGTCCTCCACCTCCTGCCGGGTCTCGGAGACGTGGATGTGGAGGCCGGTGCCCAGTCTTTCGGCCTCCTCCTTTGCGGCCACCAAGAGCTCCTCGGAACAGGTATAGGGGGCATGCGGGCCGAAGAAGACCCGGACACGGCCGGGGCGTGAGTTGTACTTCCTCACCTTCGCCCTGCCCTCCCTCATGGCCTCCTCGACGCTCGTCTCCGCCACCAGGTCGAACATGGCGTGGGAGAGGACCCCCCGGATGCCGGATTCCTCCACCGCCCGGGCCACCTCGTCCAGCTGGAAATACATATCATTGAAGGTCGTGGTCCCTCCCATGAGCATCTCCAGGCACCCCAGGAGGCTGCCGGCATAGATGTGGCGGGGCTCGAGATTCGCCTCAAGAGGCCATATCTCCTCCTGGAGCCACTTCATCAGGGGCAGGTCGTCGGCCACCCCGCGCATGAGGGTCATGGCCAGATGGGTGTGGGTGTTCACAAGGCCCGGCATGACGATTTTACCCCGGGCGTCGATGACGTGCTCGGCCTCCCCCGCCACCCTCCGGGATATCTCCACGATACGCCCGTCCTCCACGGCCAGCGAATGGTCCTTCAGCACCCTCCCCTCCCCGTCCACGGTGACAACGGTCCCCTTCTCGATCTTGACGTCCATTGGGAAGGATTAAAGGATGATTGGATTTAATTTTTTTGGCCGCTAGCCCAGGTATTCCTCCAGGGTCTTGAATAGGGCATTGAACCTTATCGGCTTCTTTATCCCGAAATCGGCCCGGCACGCCCCCAGGTTCTCCTGGGTGAGGTACTCGTCTTTTGTGGTCAGCAGTGCCACCTTCATATTCGTGCTACCCCCCTCCTTGAGCCTCCTGCATACCTCGAAGCCGTCCATGCCCGGCATCATAACGTCCACGAGGACCAGGTCCGGGACCTCCTCCTTCACCTTCTCGAGGCACTCGAGGCCGTTGCGGGCCACGGTGACGCGGTAGCCCTCCTTCCTCAGCCTGTTCTTGAGCATATAGGTGAAAGTGGGCTCATCGTCCACAACCAACACACGGGGTATATCCTTTCCCTCTACCATGGCGGACCCTCCGGCCCCGTTACTATATCAATCCCTGGATATATAACTCATTCGGTTCTCAAGGGGCTCGGCCCCAGTTTCTTAATCCTCTCGTTGAACTCCTCCATGGTCTTGGCGAATATCTCCCCCTCGGAGGCCGATACCCACTTCAGCATCAGCCTGTCCTTCTCGATGCCGAGGTCCTCCAGGATGTCCTTGACGAACCGGATCCTCTTCTCTGCCTTGTAGTTCCCGGAGACGTAATGGCAGTCCCCGTAGTGGCACCCCCCGATGAAGACCCCGTCGGCCCCCTTTGCGAATGCCTTCAGGATGAAGGCCGGGTCTATCCTTGCGGTGCACATAATCCTGATAATCCGTATGGGGGTGGGGTACTGCATCCTGGAGGTCCCTGCCAGGTCGGCCCCTGCATAGCAGCACCAGTTGCAGAGGAACCCCAGTATCTTGGGCTCGAACTCCGTCATCCCCCCGCCTCCTGGAGCCCTTCCTCGAAGGCGGCGTCAATCTGGGCATATATCTGCTCGTCGGTGAAGTGCCTCACCTGCATGGCGCCCGTGGGGCAGGCCCCGGCACATGCCCCGCAGCCCTTGCAGAGGGCCTCGTTGACGGTGGCCTTCCTCTCCTTTATCTCGATGACGCCGAAATCGCATACCTTCTCGCATATCCTGCACCCGATGCACTTCTCAGAGTCCACCACCGCCACGATGGCCTCCACCTCCACCTCGCCCTTGGCCATGGGGATGGCGGCCCTTGCGGCAGCGGCACTGGCCTGGGCCACGGTATCCGGGATGTCCTTGGGCCCCTGGCAGGTCCCGGCCAGGTAGACCCCGTCGGTGAGGGTATCCACGGGCCTCAGTTTCGGGTGGGCCTCCAGCAGGAACCCGTCGGCACCCCGGGATATCCTGAACAGCTGGGATATGTCCTCGATATCCCCGGTGGGTTCCATGCCCACCGAGAGGACCACCAGGTCCAGGTCCACCTCCAGTGGCTCGCCCAGGAGGGTGTCCTCCACCCTGACCACCAGGTCCTTTGTCTTGGGGTCCTGGACCACCTCCGAGGGCCGGCCCCGGATGAACTTGATGCCGTACTCATCCTGGGCGATCTTGTAGAACTCCTCGTAGCCCTTGCCGAAGGCCCGGATGTCCATGTAGAAGATGTAGACCTCGGCCTCTGGGTGCTTCTCCTTGTAGAGGCGGGCATTCTTGATGGCGTACATGCAACAGACCCGGGAGCAGTACTGGTTGGTCCTCTCGTCCCTTGAGCCCACACACTGGATGAACCCGATGCTATGGGGCTCCCTGCCGTCGGAGGGGCGCAGGAGCTTGCCCCCGGTGGGACCGGAGGCGTTTATCAAGCGCTCGAACTCCATGGCGTTTATCACGTTGTCATAGCGGCCGTAGCCATACTCCTCCTTGCGCGCGGCATCGAATATCTCGTAGCCGGTGGCCACTATGATGGTACCTACCTCCAGGGTCACTATCTCTGGCTCCTGATCGAAGTCGATGGCATCGGCGTCACAGACGTTCTCGCACATGCCGCATCCCACGCAGGCCTCCATGTCGATGGTATGGATCAGAGGCACGGCCTGGGGGAAGGGCACGTAGGCGGCCTTTCTGGCCCCGAGGCCATAGTTGAACTCCGAGGGCACCTCGATGGGGCAGTTCTCCGCACACAGCCCGCAGCCAGTGCACTCCTCCTCCTTTATGAACTTAGGTTTCTTCTCGACTTTTACGGTGAAGTTGCCAATGAAGCCCTGGACGGCCTTAACCTCGGCATAGGTGATGAGCTCGATGTTGGGATGCCGGTCGGCATCCACCATCTTGGGTGTCAGGATGCACGCCGAGCAGTCCATGGTCGGGAAGGTCTTGTCCAGCTGGGCCATCTTGCCCCCGATGGTCGGGCTCTTCTCCACCAGGTAGACCTTGAACCCCTGGTCCGCCAGGTCCAGGCTGGCCTGGATGCCTGCCACGCCCCCGCCCACCACCAGGGCCTTCTTCTCCACCGGGACCCTGGGGTTCTCCTGGGGGGTGAGGAGCTTGGTCCTGGCCACCGACATCCTCACCAGGTCCTTGGCCTTCTCGGTGGCCTTCTCGGGTTCCCTCATGTGGACCCAGGAGCACTGCTCCCGGATGTTGGCCATGTCCACGAGGTAGGGATTGATGCCCCCCTCCTTGGCCGCCAGGCGGAATGTGGGCTCGTGCATCCTCGGTGAGCAGCAGGCCACAACGACCCGGTCGACCTTCCCGCTCTCGATATCGTCCTTTATCTCCTGCTGGCCCGGGGCGGAGCACATGTACTTGTTGTCCTTGGAGACCGTCACCCCTTCCAGGGTCTTGGCGTAATCCCTGACCTCCTCAACGTCCACCACGCCGGCGATGTTGACGCCGCAGTGGCAGACATAGACGCCCACCTTGGGGTCCTCATTTGCCTCTTTCTTCTCCTGCGCCATCACGGGCCTCCAAAAACTTCATGATTTTTAATGTAGGACTAACTTAGGACTTAACGTCAGAATAGTTTATAACTTTTTCCCGGATTTTTTTCGCAGGCATGCGGCCTTCCCAGGCCCAAAGGTTTTATAGCCCGCAGGAGATAATCCTCCCATGGAGTTCTCCGTCCTGGACGTGGACCTGGAGAAGCGGAAAATCCGGTCCAGGGACCTCTCCGGGCTCCTCCCGGACTATATCGGCGGCAAGGGCCTGGGCACCAAGCTGCTCTACGACGAGCTGCCACCCGGCACCGACCCCCTCTCGCCCGAGAACATCCTCATCTTCATGGCCGGTCCTCTCTCCGGCACCCCGGCCCCCATGTCAGGGCGGATGTCAGCAGTCTCCAGGTCGCCCCTCACCGGCGCCATCTGCGATTCCCACTGCGGCGGGTACTTCGCCTACCAGATGCGGAAGGCCGGGATAGGGGGGATGATTTTCAGGGGGAGGTCTCCCGAGCCCGTCTACCTGCGCATCCAGGACGGGGATGCCGTCCTCGAAGATGCAAGTGACCTCTGGGGCCTGGACACCAGGGAGACCGAGGACGTCCTCAAGGACGACAGGGCCACACGGGTCATATCCATAGGGAAGGCAGGAGAGAACCTGGTGCGGTTCGCCTCCATCATCCACGACGGGCACCGGGCATTTGGTCGGGGCGGGCTGGGGGCGGTCATGGGCTCAAAGAACCTCAAAGCGGTGGTGGCAAGGGGCGCCGGGCGGGTGCCGGTCCACGACCCGGAGGGCCTGAAAAAGGTGTCCAGGAGGTGCTACGCCCTCCTGGCGGAGCATCCCACCACCGGCAGGGTACTGCGCCGCTATGGCACGCCCAACGTGCTCAACATCGTCAATGCGCAGGGGAGGCTGCCCACCAGGTACTTCAGCGCCGGCTCCTTCGAAGGCGCCGAGGCCGTCTCCGGGGAGGAGATGGAGGGCCACATCGTGGGGCACTACGGGTGCTTCGGGTGTCCGGTGAGGTGCGGGAAGACCGTCGAGGTCCGGGGTGTCAGGAGCCGCAGCCTGGAATACGAGACCATCTTCGCCTTCGGTCCCCTGTGCGGCAACGACGACCTGGAGACCGTGGCCCGGGCCAACGAGCTCTGCAACGCCCACGGCATGGACACCATCTCCTGCGGCTCTGCGGTGGCCTACTTCATCGCCCTGGCCGGGAAGGGCCTGGTGGACTGGGACATCACCTGGGGGGACAGGGAGAAAATCCTCGAGCTCGTGGAACTCACGGCCGGGAGGGAGGGCCCGGGGGACCTCCTGGCGGAAGGGGTCAAGGGGATGGCCGAGAAGACAGGGGACAGGGACGCCGTCCATGTCAAGGGCATGGAGCTGCCGGGCTACGACCCCAGGGGGACCTACGGCCTGGGCCTGGCCTATGCCACCTCCAACCGGGGGGCGTGCCACCTCCGGGGGCCTGTCTACATCGAGGAGCTCCTCACCAGTGACCTCAAACCCGGGGAGACCGCAGGCAAGGCGGCCCGGGTGAAACACCTCCAGGACCTCCACGCCGCCATCGACTCCATGGGCATCTGCAAGTTCACGGCCCGGGCACTGACCGCCGATGACTACGCAGACCTCCTGGGTGCCGCAACAGGCATCGCCTTCACCGGGGATGACATCCTGGCAGCCGGGGAGGCAATCTTCAACCTGGAGCGGGCCTTCAACCTCCGGGAGGGGTTCGGCAGGGAGGACGACGTCCTCCCGGTGCGGCTTCGTGAAGAGGTAAACGAGGAACTGCTCCGGGAGTACTATGCCCTCAGGGGCTGGGACTGACCACCTTGATGTACTCCCCCTCGGCCTCCCTGGTGGTGCCCACCACGATGCGGAAGGTGTTCCTCCTGCCCCGCACCTCCTCCAGGTAGCCCTGGACCTCTATCTTCTCGCCCTCTCTGGCCTGGCCCGCATAGGTGTGGGTGAATGAGACCACCTCGGAGACCCGGCGGTCCCTGGCCGCAACCCCGTAGACCGATGGGGAATCGAAGGAGTAGGCGGCATCGGTGACGGTGCATACCATCTTGACCTCCTTGCCCCTGATATAGGCCTCCTCGCCGTAGACCCCCTGGATCTCGTCCCAGTCCCTCACCATGAGGATGTCGAAGGGCGTATCCCCTACGGCGGCCTTGTGGTACTTGCGCTGCTCGTGCCAGAGGAACTCCTCGAAACTCAGGGCCGGGACACCCGGGAACCTCTTCTCGTATGCTGTCATCCACTCCTCCTCGGTGAGGGGGCG
The DNA here is from genome assembly GCA_013152845.1 of Methanobacteriota archaeon. Lineage (GTDB taxonomy): Archaea > Hydrothermarchaeota > Hydrothermarchaeia > Hydrothermarchaeales > JAADFM01 > JAADFM01. The sequence goes on from JAADFM010000026.1 coordinate 7,845, forward strand.
GATGAGCTCGCCCTCCCTGTACTCTTCAAGGAGCTCCTGGAGCAGCTCGCGGGCCTCCTGGTGGCTGTCCCTGCCGTAGACCACGAAATCGATGTCCGAGGACCCGCCCTCAAGGCCCAGAAGCAGGGAGCCGGTGACCCCCTTCTTCTCCGGGGGTATGTCCTCCAGGACCTCCGAGAGCTCGGCTGCCTGCTCCTCCACGGGGTTCCCGGGCTCCTGGACTATCCTGGCCAGGGCGTCCTGGGGGCGGTAGATGCGCTCGACCCGGTCCAGGGGGACGCCCTGGAGCATCCCGCCGGTCACGTCAGAATAGAAGAGGTAGTCCGGGTGGTTCTTTTCCAGCCAGTCGAAGGACAGGGCCGTGGAAGCAACCTTCCGGTAGGCCCTGCCGTCCTTTACCCTCTCCCCGGAAGGGTCGGGATAGTACCTCAAAAAGGCAATGTACCTGTCCGGGGGGTGGACGTAGGAGACCGCAGAGAATATGAGTCCGTCGGTGGTCTCGATGAAATCCCTTGTCCTCACAGCTTCCATGTGTCCCTTACCTACATCCTGTTTTATAAAAATGTCGATGTTAAAGCCGCCCGAATCCTGCAATGAGGCGCCTCGTTCTTTTGACCATCCTCTTCCTCCTCGCCGGATGCCTGGGCCAGGAGGGGCCGGAGACCGTCACCATCCAGGACGTGATTTCCGACCCGGGAGGCTATACGGCCAGGGAGGTGCTCATAAAGGGGGTGACGGTAGAGGACATGGTGGTACTCCGGCAGGGGGTGGTCCTCATCAGGATGGTGGACTCCTCCGGTGCCAGGCTCTCGGGGATATACACCGGGAACCTCTATCCCGTGGCCCCCGGGGATGCCGCAAGTTTTGCGGGGGTGATAAAGCCCCAGGAAGCCCTCGGGGGCGTCCACCTCGGGGCGCCGGTATTCATGGACATCACCATGATAAAGGACGTTGCCGTTGGAGGGGGCATCCCGTCGCCGCCCGGAACGCCCGCACCCCTGGCGTCCCAGAACCCCACCATCGCCCAGATTATCGAGAACGCCCAGGCCCTGGTGGACCAGGAGGTCGGCATATTCGGGACCGTCACCGATGTGGGCACCGTGGCCCACGGGGCCGAGACCCCCCTGAACTTCCTGGTGGTGGATGACGGTACCGGCCAGATAAAAGTCTATGCCCCGCAGTCACAGGTAGGCGTCGGCGACACCGTGGCGGTGAGGGGTGCGGTCTCCCTGGAGTTCGGGGAGGTGGCCATCCTTGCAGGGCAGGTGGTCCTCGCCTCGGGGAGCTCCTCGGTCCACGGGACCAGCGGCGGCGGTGGGGAGGCCGCCGTGAAACCCGGGGAGGTGGCCAGGCTGGAAGACGGGTATACCGTGGAGGAGCTCATCACCGGCAGGAGTGCTCTGGACGGTCAGGAGGTCAGGGTCAGGGGCAAGGTGGTGAAGGTCTCGGGGCAGATAACGGTCCCGGACATAGAGGGCAGCTTCTGGTTCCACATCCAGGACGGGACCGGGGACCCTGCCCAGGGGACAAACGACCTGACGGTGACCTATTCAGGGGAGCCGGGGGTGAGTGTCGGGGATATCGTGGTGGTGACGGGCACACTTAAGGCCGATGTGGAGCTTGCGGCCGGCTACCATTTCGACGCCCTACTCACCGGGGCCACGGTGGAGAAGTAGGGAAAGTTTTTTACCACCCGGAGGTTTTCTAGTATCATGGACCCCATCATCCAGGTCTATCTCCAGGAACTCGAGGCCTGGGCCATGGACGTTGCGCCCAAGCTGGTCATCGCCCTCGGGATAGTCGTGGGAGGCATCGTGGCCGCCCAGGTGCTCAGGATGGTCCTTTCCGCCCTGGAGGCCAGGACGGTGAAGAGGACCGATTCACGCCTGGACGACGTGGTGATGGAGAAGGTGAACAAGATTATCCTCTATGTCTTCTATTCCGTGGTAGCGGTGCTGGCGTTCGGGGCCGTGGACATAAACGCCACCCCATGGGTCATCGCAATACTCGCCGTCCTAATGGCAAGGCCTGTGGCAGACATAATAAACGCGCTGCTCCATACCGTGGAGAAGAGGGTGGTCCACCAGACCGATTCACGCCTGGACGACGTGGTCTTCCCCCTGGTGAGGAAGGGGGTGATTTTCACGGTCTATATCTTCGCGGTGATTATCGCCCTGGACCAGCTGGGCATCGAGGTGGTCCCCTTCATCGCCGGGATGGGGATTGCGGGTATCGCCATCGGGTTTGCGGCCAAGGACACCCTGGCCAATATCATCGCGGGCATCTTCATCATCATCGACCGGCCCTTCGTCCTGGGGGACAGGATAGAGGTATGGAGTGCGCCCAAGCAGAGCGCCACCTGGGGGGACGTCATCGAGATTGGACTTAGGACGACAAAGATCCGGACCACCGACAACATCACCCTCATCATCCCCAATTCCGAGATATACAGGAGGGACATCATAAACTACACCACCGAAACGCCGGTCATCAGGGTGAGGCTGCCGGTGGGCATCTCCTACAGATCCGATGAGAAGAAGGCAGAGGAGATCATGCTGAAAATCGCAGAGGAGACCGAGGGGGTCGAGAAGTCCCCACCGCCCCAGGTGATATTCAAGCAGTTCGGGGAGTCATCCATCGACCTGGAACTGCGGGTCTGGGTGAGCGATGCCAAGAAGAGGCGCCCGGTCACATCCAAGCTGGGCAAGCGCATAAAAGAGGAGTTCGACCGCCACGGGATAGAGATACCCTACCCGAAAAGGGACGTCTATATCCACGAAGTCAAGGAATCGTAAGACTTATATAGGCGCCGGATATCCCCTAAAAACCCCACCTGGGGGATTTTCTACTTGTCTTGCCATCCATCCCCCAGGTGCCCCCTTCCAATAGTTCCTTTTCCTCGCAATGCGCCGCCGCTATTGCTCGCAAAAGGTCTTGACCCCCAAAAAAATCCGGGGATAAAAAGCCCACTCCCATATATTTTGAATCATTTGGAGCAAATCGTGTCAGCGATTTGCAGACTCATTCGCACAAGCGACATGAATCATTGGAGCCCGAAGCTCCGCAAGGAGCGAGGGCGGGTTTTTGGGTGGAGCCTTTTTACATAAAAAGGATCCAAGCGGGCCCGACGGGATTTGCTACCCGCGCCGAAGGGCTCCGCCCTAACGGCTTACCCCACTGAATCCTCGGAGCATTCGTCCGCAGGGCGAATGCGGGTTTTTGGGTGGAGCCTTTTTACATAAAAAGGATCCAAGCGGGCCCGACGGGATTTGAACCCGCGACAAATTGGTTAAGAGCCAACCACTCTAGCCAGACTGAGTTACGGGCCCGACATAGAGTAAAAATGGGGTAACAATTTAAAAGATTTTGGGTGGAGGCATTCAGTTTTGTTTACAAAAGTTAGGCCGACCTAATTAGGTTGCCCTAAAAGAGGTAATGATATGCACGGCCGCAGCAGAGACAGACCAAAAACCGGCAGGAGGTACGCCCTCGTCGGCAACCCCAACGTGGGCAAGAGCGTCATCTTCGGTGCCCTCACCGGCAGGTATGTGGTGGTATCCAACTATCCCGGCACCACCGTAGAGGTATCCCGGGGGAGGGCCGGTTTCGACAGGGACTCGGAGCTCATCGACACCCCCGGCATCAACAACCTCATCCCCATGTCCGAGGACGAGGTGGTCACCAGGGACATCCTCCTTCAGGAGAAGATGGATGCCGTCATCCAGGTCATAGACGCCAAGAACCTCCGCCGTGGCCTCCTCATCACCCTCCAGCTGGCCGAGATGGGCCTCCCCCTGGTGGTGGACCTCAACATGGTTGACGAGGCCGGGGCGAGGGGCATCACCACCGACGCCGATGCCCTGGCCGAGACCCTGGGTGTTCCGGTTGTGGAGACCATCGCCACCCAGCGCAGGGGCATAGGGGGGCTCGTCAAGGCCATAGCCGGCGCCAGGCCCTCGGACTTTACCGTCAGGTACGATGAAGACCTCGAGGAGGCCGTCGGGGAGGTGGCCGGACTCCTGCCCGAGACCAACATCTCGAAGAGGAGCCTGGCCCTCATGCTCCTTGCCGGGGACGCAAGCCTCGCCCCCTGGGTTGAGAGAAACCTCGGCGAGGAGGAGGTTGCCGCCATCAGGGAGGTGCGCCACCGGCTCGAGGCCCACTACCGGGAAGCCCTCTCCAGCGTCATCACAAACTATAGACTTGTAGCAGCAGAGGCTATCGTCATGAAGGTCCAGAGGCAGATGCATGTCGAGAAAAGACCCCTGGCAGAGAAGCTGGGCGCCCTGGCCATGCACCCCATCTACGGCATCCCTGTCCTCCTGGGGGTCCTCTTCGCCCTGTACCTCTTCGTGGGGGTCTTCGGCGCCGGGACCCTGGTGGACTTTTTCCAGGGCACCGTCTTCGAGGGGCACATCGGCCCGGCTGCGGTGGGACTCTTCGACAGGCTCCTCCCCTTCCCCCACATCCACCATCCCGTCCCCACAAGCCCCTACAACTACGAGGTCACCGCATCCCTCAGCACCCTCCAGGAGGGCTTCCGCTTCGTCCACGACCTCTTCGTGGGCCAGTACGGCATGATAACCGTGGCCCTCTCCTACTCCATTGCCATCGTCTTCCCCATCGTCACCACCTTCTTCATCGCCTTCGGCATCCTGGAGGACTCGGGCTACCTCCCCCGCCTGGGGGTCATGACCAACAGCGCCTTCACCAGGATCGGCCTCAACGGCAGGGCGGTCCTGCCCATGGTCCTGGGCCTGGGGTGCGGTACCATGGCAACCCTCACCGCCCGGATACTGGAGACCCGGAAGGAGCGGGTCATCGTCACCCTCCTCCTGGCCCTGGGTGTCCCCTGCTCTGCCCAGCTCGGGGTAATCCTGGGCATACTGGGCCCCCTCCCCTTTACCGCCACCCTCATCTGGGCCGGGGTAATCCTCTGCGTCCTCCTCCTGGTGGGCTACCTGGCATCGAAGGTGGTCACCGGCGACGGGGAGGCATGCTTCCTCATGGAACTGCCCCCCATGAGGCTGCCCCAGCTCACCAACATCGCGGTAAAGACCATCGCCAGGATAGAGTGGTACCTCAAGGAGGCCGTCCCCCTCTTCATACTCGGGACCCTGGTCCTCTTCACCCTTGACCGCCTCCACGCCCTCGCGGCCCTGGAGAATCTGGCCAGGCCGGTGGTGGTGGGCCTGCTGGACCTGCCCCCGGAGACCACCGGCGCCTTCCTCATCGGCTTCCTGCGCAGGGACTACGGTGCCGCCGGCCTCTTCGCCCTGGCCTCCCGGGGCCTCATGGACCCGGTCCAGTCACTGGTGAGCCTTGTCACCATAACCCTATTCGTCCCCTGCATCGCCAACTTCTTCATGATAGTCAAGGAGAGGGGGGCAAAGACCGCCATCTACATGGTGGCCTTCATCTTCCCCTTCGCCTTCCTGGTGGGGGGCACCCTGAACCTCATCCTGCGCACCCTGGAGGTGGGCCTGTGAGGAAATGCCCCAGCTGCGGCCACGAGTTCGAGGCCCCGAAGAAGGAGGGCATGGTATGCTCGGCCTGCCCCATGAAGGAGGGCTGCACATCTCCTACCTGCCCCAGATGCGGCTATGTCCTCCCCCCGGAATCAAAGATTGTAAATATCATTAGAAGGATATTCGGTGGTGATAGAGGTGAGTGAAAAGAGGCACCGGCACGGACACCTGGACTGGAGCTCCCATGCCAAGGACGAAATCCTGGAGCTGATATGGACCCAGGCCGAGGAGGGCAAGGACGACCTGGAGCACCTGGTGGAGACCGCCAACGAGGCCGATGCGAGGGACATAATAAAGGCCCTGGAGGACGACGGGCTGGTCACCTTCAAGGACGACAGGGCCCTCCTCACCAAGAAGGGGCTGGAAGCGGCGGTGGGCATCATCCGCCGGCACAGGCTGGCCGAGAGGCTCCTCTCCGAGGTCTTCGACCTGGAGGACGAGTACGTCCACAGGGAGGCCTGCAAGTTCGAGCACATCCTGGGCCCGGAGGTGACCGACAGCGTGTGCACCTTCCTGGGCCATCCCCCGGTATGCCCCCACGGCAAGGCCATCCCCAGGGGCGAGTGCTGCGCAAAGTTCAAGAGGGACGTAAGGCCTCTGGTGGTCCCCTTAAGGGACCTGGAGCCCGGGGAGAGGGGCCGCATCGTCTTCATGACACCCAAGGAGCACGAGGTCCTGGACAGGCTCTCCACCATGGGCCTCATCCCGGGCAGTGTCATCACCCTCCACCAGAAGCGGCCGAGTTATGTCATAAGGGTCGGGGAGACCGACCTGGCCCTGGACGAAAAAATCGCCAGGGACATCTTCGTGAAGAAAGCGGAATGATGGAAATCACCGAGAACATCGAGGAGTACCTGGAACTCCTGTGGATTCTCACCGAGGAGAAGGGCCAGGAGGTGGCCAGGATATCCCAGGTGGCCGGGGGGCTGGGCATCTCGTCCCCGAGTGCCGTGGAGATGCTCAAGAAGATGGCGGACTGGCGGCTTGTGGAATACCTGCCCCGCCGGGGGGTGACCCTCACCAGGAAGGGCAGGAGGCACGCCAGGGAGGTGGTCCGCAACCACCGCCTCGCCGAGCTCCTCCTCACCGACGTCCTGGGCCTCAAGCTGGACAAGAGGGTCCACGCGCACGCATGCGCCCTGGAGCACCACATCTCTGAGGACATCGCCAGTGCGGTCTGCACCCGCCTTGACCACCCCAGGTCGTGCCCCCACGGGAACCCCATACCCCCGGGTGAATGCTGCCGGGACTAGGGACTAGAACTTCTCTATGAGTTCTATGGCCTTCCTGCCGCTTTCGGTGAGGTAATAGACCCGGTTCTCGTGCTGGTCGACAAGGCCTGCCTGTTTGAGGACGCGCAGGTGGAAGCTGAGCTTTGTGGGGTCGTCCACCTTCAGGGCCTTCCAGATGTTGCTGAAATTGGACTCCCCCGCCTCCCTCAGGTACTCGATGGACCTCCTCCTGAGCGGGTTGGAGAGGGCCTTGATTATCCTGTCCACCTCCCCTGCCTCCAGGGGGTACTCTCTTGCTCCTTTCTTTTTCTCCTCCTCGAACTCGAGCTCCTCCACCACGTCCCTGAGGATGGCCTTCAGGTCCCCTGGGTCGAAGGGTTTGGTTATGTAGTCCCTGGCCCCCTGTTTCATGGCCTCTACCGCGCTTTCCACCGTGGCAAACCCTGTTATCATGATGACCGCAGTACCCGGGGAGACCCGCTTGGCCTCACCGAGGATGTCCATGCCCCCTATACCGGGCATCACCAGGTCGGTGACCACGATATCGAACCCCTCCCTGAGCTTCCTCATCGCCTCCTCGCTGTCCCTTGTGCCCTCCACGTGGTAGCCCTCGGCCCGGAGGTGCCTGACGATTCCGTCCACCATGCCAGGCTCATCGTCGACAACCAGGACCTTCACCAACTCTCTCTCCTCCTGCAAATCCGACAGATATTAATTATAACCCAACTAATATATCATTGTTGTCATCCGGGGGTGTTACCATGAGAAAGGTTGCGGTAGGCGGGACCTTCGACAGGATTCACCGGGGGCACAGGACCCTCCTTGAGCGGGCCATCCAGGCCGGCGACCACCTGGTGGTCGGCCTCACCTGCGACGAGATGCTCTCCAAACCTGCCCGCCCCTACCACCTGCGGAAGGCCTCCCTGGAGGAGTTCCTGGAAGGCACCTCCCACCAAATCGTCCCACTGCGCGACCCCCTGGGACCTGCCGCCACCATGGAGGACCTCCACGTCCTGGTGGTATCCGAGCAGACCCTGCCAAACGCGGTGAAGATTAACGAAAAGAGGGAGCAGGCCGGGCTTTCGCCACTGGAGGTAATCGCCGTCCCCATGGTCCTTGCCGACGACGGCAGGCCCATATCCTCCACCAGGATTCGAAAGCGCGAGATAGACCCGGAAGGCAGGGTATTAGACCGAGGAGAAGAGGTATAGGTTCCCGAAGACCAGACCGCATCCGCCCACCACACGGTCCCCGTCCTCGGTGATGTCCACGTCCCATACGTTGATGCCGGTGGGGTACTTCCACAGCTGCTCGCCCCCCTTGCCGAAGAAATAGATGAGGCTGTTGGCGGTCCCGCAGGCCACATACTCGCCGTTGTGGGCCACCGCCACCCCGTAGACCTGGCCTGAGACCTCGGACTGCCAGAGGAGCTTCCTGTCCTCGTCGAAGAACAGGACGTTGTTGTTCTTGGTCCCCAGGGCCATGTACCTCCCGTCAGGGGAGATTCCCACGCTCTGGACCGGGTCGCGGGTCCTCATGACATCTGCAATGGGCCGGAGCTCGGTCCTCTCCAGGATGTGGACCTCCCTGTCGGCGCAGGCCAGGATGGTGTTCCCGTCTGCTGTCATGTCCACGTCCGAGCAGAAGCCTGTGAGCTGGTGCTTCCACTGGATTCTCCCCTGGCTGTTCAGGAACAGGACCTCCAGGTAGCGGGTCCCCATCACGATGCTCTCCGCCTTGCGCGAGATGGCGATGCAGGTGGGGGCCTTGTGGCTGTAGTCCCACTTCCAGACCTGCTCCCCGCCGGCCCGGGAGTTCAGCAGGATGACCTCGCCCCCCTCGGTGCAGGCCACCACGTAATCCCCGTTGGGTGTGATGTCCACTGCTATGACCTTCTCCTCGGCCTTGAACTTCCACTCCAGCTCCCCGGTATCCTTCAGGAAGTATATCGTGCCGTTCTCCGAGCCGCCGACAATCCATTTCCCGTCCCCGGAGACCGCCGAGCACCGGATGGTCCTGCCGGTCTTGTACTTCCAGATGAGCTCGAAGGGCTCCTTGGACACCTCCCTGGCCTTCTCCTTCCTGAGCTTTTCCCTCTCGTAATCCTCCTTGAAGTCGTCCGGGTCCCTTATAATCCTGCCCCCCGTCTCGGTCATGACACCGCCTTTCATATAGGCCTTTATGATGCCGGATATGGAATCCAGGTTGATGTCCTCTATGTATCCGAGGAGTTCCGTCATCTGGTCCGGGTTTTCGGATATTATCTCGAAGTACCGCCTCAGCACGGTACCCACCCGGTGGCCGTCCTTGGTGGTCATATCCAGGTAATTCTCGAGGATCTTCATGACCTCGGGGGAGACCTCCTTTGCGGCCTTGGAGAGGTCGATTTCGGCGGTCTTCTCGTACTGCTCCATGGCCATGTCGTACTCGCCCCTGCTCTCGTAGGAGAGGCCCAGGATGTAGTGTGCCACCACGTTGTTTGGGTCGATTTCCACGGCCTCCTTGTAGCTCTGGATGGCCTCGTCCGAGGCCCCCTTCACGTCCAGGAGGTACCCCCTCTCGATGCGCTTCTCGGCATCCCCGGTAATCTTGGTCCTGATGAAATCCTCCAGGGAGAACCCCTTGTCCTTCTCCACCGCCATGGCGTTGAAGTCCCTGAGGAGGCTCTTTACGTCCATGTTCCTCAGGTAGAGGTTGCCTATCTTGGTGGCCAGGAGGTCTCCCAGGTCCTTTGACGTCTCCGGGGTTATGATGCCCATGTCCAGGTCCACCGCCTTCTTGTAGTATGTCTGGGCCTCCTCCATCTCCCCCTTCCTCTCCAGGGCCAGACCCAGGAAATAATAGGCGGTGGGGAGATGGGGCGCCTTGGCGATGGCCTCCCGGTAGCAGGCTATGGCGGCATCCAGGTCTTGCCTCGTGCTCTGAGCCTTCCTTGAGGAGGGCCTCGGGGCTCTTTATATCCTTCTCCATGTACTCCTTGAGGGACAGGCCCGACTTCTGTTTCGCCGCCTTGTTGAACCCCTTGATGAGGTTCACAAGCTCCTTGGTGTTCTGGATGTACATCCGCTCCCTGATGATGTCCAGGATCTCCGACGAGATGCCCTTGGAGGCCACATCCGGGTCCATCTCGAGTATCTTGCCGTAGTACTTCATGGCGGCCTCCGGGCGGCCGGCCTTCTCCAGGGCGATTCCAAGAAAGAGATAGCCCACAAGGGAGTTCTGGTTTATCCTCACGGCCTCGCTGTACTTTTCGATGGCGGCCTCCAGGTCGCCCTCATCCTCCAGGACGACGCCGTCCTTTAGTAGCTCCTCGGCGGTCTTGAGGACCTCCTTGGCCCTCACCTGCTCGTGGATGTCCTCCATGAGCTCGGCGATGACCTTCTTGGGGGCCTCCAGCTCCCTGTCCAGCTCCATGGCCTTCTGGAAGCACTGGATGGCCCCGTTGATGTCCCCCATACTCTTGAGTACGTTCCCGAGGCTGGAATATGCCTCGGCATAGTTGGGGTCGATGTCCACCGCCTTCTGGAAGCTCTTCCTGGCCTCCTCCAGGTCGCCCAGGTCCTCCCTGACGCTGCCCAGGTTGAAAAAGGCCACCGAGTACTCGGGGTCTATCTCGATGGCCTTTTCGTAATACCTGACCGCATCCTTGAGCTCCCCGAGGTGATAGCTCACGTTGCCTAGGAGGACATAGGCCCTCTTGTTCCCGGGGTCCTCCTCGATAGCGCTCTTGTACATCTTCTGGGCCCTGAGGAACTCCCCCTTCTTGTGGTATTCCACGGCCCGGTGGAAATAACCTTCAGAGACCTTCTCCGCCATTTTCGGTTACCTCGGCTTGATGTTGAGATTCTTCAGGATGCCCCTCACCGCGCTGAGGTAGAGGGTGTCCTTGACTGCAAAGGGAGACGATGAAAAGAATTCCTTGGTATAGGGCAGGGTGTATATGGGGGTGTTCATGTAGAGCTCCCAGAGGACGCTCTCGTCTATCTTCTTGTGGGTCCCGATGTCTGTGAAGACGAAACACGAGAACCTCTTGACCAGGTTGCGGGCGGCCCACTCCTTGAAGATGTCCATGACCTGCAGGAGGCTGGAAAGGGACTGGATGTCGTAGTTGCCGAATCCGATCAGGTTGTCGAACCTCTGCCAGACCTTGATAGAGGTGCGCATGTAGCCGGGCGGGGTGTCCACGAAGATGACGTCATAGCTCTTTTCCAGCTCGTGTATCTTGTTGATGAGGAAAAGGACGGTCTCGTCCTCCTTCTCCAGGTAGGATGACATGTCCCTGGACTTGTAGAGGTAGAGGGGCATGACCTCGAAGTTTTCCACGTCATAGATGAAGGCGTTGTCGATGGTCTTCTTGCCTGCCACATCAAGGACGTTGTTACGGTTCTCGAGTTTCAGAAGGGAGGTCCCGCCGGGATTGATGGGGTCCAGGTCGATGTAGAGGGTCTTTAAGTCCTCACTGACATTGTTGGCAAGGTTCATCAGGGAATAGGTAGCACCCACCCCGCCCCTCGGTGAAACCCCTACGTAGGTCCTGGCTTTGGTCATCTGATGCACCTTTATGTTATTATGTCCCCCTATCGGATATATAAGAGTTGAGGCTGGGACCTTGGAGGCGTCTCATGGGTCACGCCGATTCTGCAACCACGACGCGCTATTTAGGGCGGGGGCATCGCCCGGGATGTCCTCCCATGGTAAAATGGCCGTGATATCGAACCCGTATATACCACCTAATAAATATATATATGCTCCATAGAGGATATAGGGAGTTGAGGAGTCCTAGATGGTCTCAGAAAGGCGATTGGGAAGGAAAGGACAGCTCCTGTCCCTGGACCTGCTCCTGGCCCTGGTCCCCCTGACTATCGTGATGGGCATGTCGGCCAGTGCCATGTCAGGGGTTATATCCACACAGCAGGACTACCTCTACACCTTCCACATGCACCGGGTGGTGATGGACATGGCAT
>JAADFM010000027.1 GCA_013152845.1 Methanobacteriota archaeon
TACCGATGCAGCCGTAGTCTAGCCTGGTTCAGGACAGGGGCCTTCCAAGCCTCTGACCCGGGTTCAAATCCCGGCGGCTGCATTTGGATCCACTCGTCGGTCGTCGGGCTTTCGCCCTAGACCTCCTCGTGTCTCCACCCATAGATTGTTGTCGCTTGCGCGAATGAAAGACGGATATGTTCTTTTATCGCGTGCCCGAAGGACCGCCCGGGTAAGCCGTTAGGGCGGAGCCCTTCGGCGTGTCTACCACCCATGGATTCATGTCGCTGGCGCGAATGAGAGGGATATAAAAAGGGGAAGTAGCGGGGGGTCGATTTGAACGACCGATCTCCGGGTTATGAGCCCGGCGGGATTGACCTGGCTACCCCACCCCGCTGTGGTGGAATAAAGGTAATTCCGATTTCACACATATAAGTTTTAGCATGGTCATCCGTGCTCGGGCCCCATGCCCAGCACGTCCTCGTAGTAGGCCCGCAGGACCTCGGCGGTGCTCCACGCCTGGGCGATGCACCCCCTGGGGTGGTGGGGCGGGTCGCCGTCGAAAATCTCGGGTATCATGCCGCTGCCGGGGCCGCTCATGTAGTCCAGGAGCGGGCGCAGGAACTCCCCGGCCTCCTTCCTGCCCTTCTCCCCCTTCAGCCTCACGTGGGCGGTGAGAAAGGGCCGATGAGCCATGGCCACACCGTGCCCTGGTGGTATGCCGAGTCCCGCTCCAGTGGCCCGCCCTCGTACCTCCCCCTGTACCTGCTGTCCCGGGGCGAGAGTGTCCTTAGGCCGTAGGGGGTCAGGAGGTGCTCCCGGAGCGTTGCCAGCACCATCTCCGCCTTCCTCTTTTTCAGGAGTGCGTGGGGAAGGGAGAGGGCGAAGACCTGGTTGGGCCGGATGGAGGGGTCATCCCTCCCGTCGATGACGTCAAAGAGGCACTTCTGCCCGGGGTTCCAGAAGCGCGCAAACCCTGCCTTCACCACTTCCGCCAGGTCCAGGCACTCATCGTCCCCCAGGATTTCGGCGCCGAGCACGAGGGCGTTGTACCAGAGGGCGTTGATTTCCACGGCCTTGCCGTGGCGGGGTGTCACGACACAATCCCCTGCCTTGGCGTCCATCCAGGTGAGCTGGGTCCCCGGGTTCCCGGCGCGCAGGAGCCCGTCGGTATCCATGCGGATGTCGAAATCGGTGCCCCTGGTGTAGCCCTCCAGGACGTCCCGGACGGCCGGGGAGAGGACCTTCCTTGCAAACCCGGTATCCCCTGTGTAGTCCAGGTACCGCCCGGCCGCGATGACGAACCACAGGGCGGCGTCCACGGTATTGTAGTCCGCCCCGGTACCCCGGTCATGGAACCGGTTGGGCAAAAGACCCTTCCTGACGGCCCCGGCGAAGGTCTTCAGGACCCCCCTTGCGTCCTCGAACCTGCCTGTTGCCAGGCACAGCCCCGGCAGGGCGATCATGGCATCCCTGCCCCAGTCCGCAAACCAGGGATAGCCGGCCAGGATGCTCTTTCCTCCCGGGCGGCGCCTCTTGACGATGAATGCATCGGCCGAGAGGACGAGGTCGTCCCATGTCCGGGTCCGGGGCAGACCGGTCTTCCCGTAGAAGTTGCCCAGGAGCCCTTCCCGGCGTTTGAGTTCGCTCTCAAGGGCGGCATCCGGGTCGGGTGGAGGGGTCCTCTCGCAGCTGGCCACCAGGGAGAAGGACACCTCCCTGGCCGAACTCCGGAGGGTGAAGGCCCCGGGGCAGTAGAGGTCGTCGTGGCAGGGGTAGCCCCGCTCCCGTTCCCTTGGGTACTCCATGCTGTAGTACCAGCGCCTCTCCTCCGGCAGGGCGGAGGGCTCCCACTCCATATCAGAGAAGAGCCCCAGGGCGGGGGCGCCATCGTAGCCTGCCGTGACACTGACCCCGCCATCCACCCTCTCAACGCGGAACCCCCAGCCGATGTCCTCCCGGAGGAGGGTGGTGTGGAAGTCCCTGGAGGTGACCAGGGGGCGGAGGGCGAAACCCAGGTCATGCCCTTCAGGATTCGAGACCCTGTAGCCCACCACGGTGGTGTTCCTGCCATGGACCATGGAGACGGTCTTCTCGATGCGGACGCCCTCCACGGCGTAGACAAAGGTGGGCAGGGGCCTGGGCGAGAAGTCCCGGAGGTACCGGAAACCCTTGGGGTGGACCGCCCCGGGGTAGAGGTTTGTGGAAAGGGGGCGGGTCATGCCGTCCAGCTCCAGCTCCTCCTCGATTTTGGAAAGCAGGACCACCCGCTCCACCGGGGGGTTCAGGGAGGCCACCAGGAGGCCGTGGTACTTCCGGGTGTTGGCCCCCACGGCGGTGGATGAGGCGTACCCCCCTATGCCGTTTGTGGCAAGCCACTCCCAGCGGCTTCCTGTCTCGAAATCCAGGGTTTTCATCGGACCCTAAAGCCCCTTCCGGCATATCTTGACGAGCTTCTTCCTCAGCTCCCGGTCCCCGAGCTTTTCGGGGTCGAGTTTTCCTATCTTCCGGGCGAGCCTTTCGTCCCCCAGGCTGTGGCGGACCCAGTTCTCGAAGTCGCCACGCTCCATGTGGAAGCGGATGGCCCGGATGTCCACGGTCTCCAGGATGTGGCAGAAATCCGCCAGGCTCCAGGCCGTCTCCAGGAACACATCCTCCCCGGCTGAGAAGACGAAGGGGTCACTGGCCCGCACCGTGGCGGCGGCCACCCGGGCGTCCAGGTCCATGAGGACCGACAGGTAGGTGATGAAGCTGTCGTAGGGGCTCCCGTAGGGGGAGAAGTAGGAGTGGACTTCCCCGGGCCCGCCGCCGGCGGTGAACATGTAGTAGTAGTGGTCCGAGACCCCCAGGTAGCGCCAGATCCTCAGGAAATCCTTGTGCCGTTTAACCTTCTCGTAGAGGTCCTTGTGGTAGTGGTAGGATGCCTGCTGCATGGTGTTGCCCAGCCAGCAGGAGAGGTCCCGCTCCAGGTCGGCCCAGGATATGGTGCCCCCGACCTCGAAGACGTCTATCTCCCCCCTGGGCTCGTACTTCCGGACCACCTCCGAGGGGGTGGCGAAGCTCAGGTTCTCCCACTTCAGCACCTCCCCGGGCAGGGCCTTGAGGAACTCCTGGATGCCGGTGTCCTGCCAGTGGTGCTCCCCGAAGGTCTCGTAGTCGGCGAAGATGTTTATCACCTCCCCGGGTGTTGAGGCCAGCCAGGAGGCGTACTTGTCGGCGGTGAGGGGGTACTCCTCCCAGTCCCTGGAAGAGAAGCGGAAGCCCACGTCGTCGGTGAGCTTGTAGTTGCGCATCAGGACCTTGAGCTTCGAACCGCCCCTGGGCTTGTAGACGTGGTTGGGCGAGCGCCAGCCCAGGACCCTCTCCAGCCCCTCGGTGAAGACTGCCTTGTAGCCCATCTCCTCCACCAGGGCGGCGATGCGGTTGTTGTAAATCAGCTCGGTGTTCTCGAAGACCTCGGGCTGGTAGCCCAGGAGGTCCTTCACGGCCCGCCGGTGCATAGCCACCTGCTCTCTGAACTCGCCGGGGTCCTCGTAGAGGCTTACCAGGGAATGGTAGTAGGTCTGGTCAAGGAACTCCACCCGGCCGGTCTCGGCCAGCTGGCGGAATGATTCCAGGAGGTCGGGGTCGTAGCGCTCGCACTGCTCCATGAAGACTCCGGAGAGGCTGAAGCTCACCTTCAGTTCCTGGAACTCGTCCAGTTTGTCCAGGAATATCTGGTTGGTCGGGAAGTAGCACTTGCCCGCAACCCTGGAGAAGACCTCCCGGTTGTCCACATCAGAGAAGTAGTACTTGAAGGTGTCCTCGGTGCCCTGGAACATCCGCCTCTTCCAGAAGAAATCCTTCTTGAGCCTGAAGGGCTGGTGGACCTCGAAGCAGAGACAGATATCGGTCATCCCTTAAACCCTCTCCCCAAAAAGGATAAAAGGCTTTCCCAATAAGTTTAAATCGGCAGGGGGCTACGAGAGGTTTATGGCAGAGGCGTTGAGTATAGCCATGTTCTCCTGGGAGACGATGTACTCCCCCCGCTCGGGCGGGATGTCGCCGGCGGTCACCGGACTTGCGGAAGGTCTGGCCCGGCGGGGCCACGAGGTCCATGTCTTCACCCGCATGGGCGAGGGGCAGCCCCATGACGAGACCATCAATGGCGTCCACTACCACCGGTGCGCCTTCCACCCCGGGGGCAACGTCCTGGAGTTCTGCGAGAACATGGGCAACGCCATGGTGGAGAGGTTCTACTGGATGGAGGACTCCGGGACTGCCTTCGACGTGGTCCACGGCCACGACTGGCACGTGATAAACGCCCTCCACAGGATAAAGCACGAGAGGGGCCGGCGGGTGGTCCTGACATTCCACTCCACCGAATGGGGCAGAAACGGCAACGAGTTCGGGGACTGGTGGGAGTTCAAAGAGATATCGGGCAGGGAGTGGTACGGGGGCTACATGGCCGACCTCGTCCTGACGGTCTCCCACACCATGAAGGGGGAGCTCAAGTGGCTCTACCACATCCCGGACTGGAAGATGGAGGTCATACCCAACGGCATCGAGCCGGACATCTACAGGAAGGAGGTGGACCCCGGCAGGGTGAAGGAGCGATACGGCATCCACCCCCTGGCCCCCCTGGTGCTCTTCATCGGCCGGCTGGTGACCCAGAAGGGTCCCGACCTCCTGGTGGAGGCCATACCCCACGTGCTCCACCACCGCTGGGACGCCAGGTTCGTCATGGCCGGCAGCGGCGGCATGGGACCCTACCTGGAGGACATGGCCCGCAGAAACGGCTCTGCCCACGCCGTCCAGTTCCTCGGCTACATCCCGGACGAGGAGTACCTGGAGCTCCTAAACGCCTGCGATATCGTCTGCATCCCATCCCGCAACGAGCCCTTCGGCCTGGTCCTCCTGGAGGCATGGTCCGCCGGGCGTGCGGTGGTGGCCACCGACGCCGGGGGCCTGGCAGAGAACATCACCAACTTCGAGAACGGAATCCTGGTCCACAGGACCCCGGAGTCCATCGCCTGGGGGATAAACTACATCATCAACGACCCGGTGGGGATAAAGGTCCTGGGGGAGAAGGGGCGCAGGACCGTGGAGACCCACTTCAGCTGGGACCGGGTGGCGGAGAGGACGGAGGGAGTCTACAGGAAGCTCGGGAGGCAGGGCGGTGTTTGACAGGGATACCGAGGAGGCCTGTTTTCTTTCACCCGCGGAGGACTTCGGGAAGGACCGCCAGCCCATCCAGTTCCGCAGGGACCCCCTGACAGGGATGGGGTGCAGGATAAACGTCAAGAGGACCCAGAGGGTCAAGCAGGCCCAGCACAGGGATTTCTCGCAGCTTGCCGGGATGGCGAGGGAGGGATGCTTCTTCTGCCCCGAGAATGTCGAGAGGATGACGCCACGCTTCCCGGAGGAGCTCATACCCGGGGGGCGCCTGAGGCGGGGGGAGTCCTGGGTGTTCCCCAACCTCTTCCCATTCGCCCGCTACCACGGCGTTGCCACCGTCACCAGGGAGCACCACCTGGACATCAAGGACTTCACCCGGACCCAGCTTGCCGACGCCATCCACAACGGCCTGGATTTCTTCAGGCGGGTCCACGAGTTCGATGGGGATGCGAGGTACGCCATCCTCAGCTGGAACCACCTGCCTGCCTCGGGGGCGAGCATCATCCACCCCCACATCCAGCTCACCATGGACGGACGGGCCACCAATTTCACGGCACTCCTCCTGGAGAGGTCCAGGCAGTACCACGAGGAGCACGGCAGGAACTACTGGGAGGTCCTGGTCAGGGAGGAGGAGCGCATCGGGGAGCGGTTCATAAGTAGGAAGGGTGACATATCCTGGCTTGCCAGCTTCGCCCCCCTGGGCAACAGCGAGGTGATGGCGGTATTCCACGGCAGGGCCAACCTCTTCCAGCTCCGCGACGGGGACGTTGAAGACCTGGCCGCAGGCATCAGGAACGTCCTCTCGGCCTACTACGCCATGGGCAGGAACAGCTTCAATCTGACGGTCTACTCGGCGCCGGTGGACCAGGCGAGGGAGGACTACTCCCTCAACCTGCGCATCATATCAAGGCCCGACCCCACGGGGTACTATACCTCGGATATCGGCTTCATGGAGGCCCTCCACCACGAGCGGGTGGTGGAGTCCATGCCCGAGGCCGTTGCCGCCTCTGTGAGGGACTATTTCTAGTCTCACCCGGCCATCCTACGCACCCCGCCCCCGGCGAATTCCGTCTCTTCCAGGGAGACCACCAGGGGGAGCTCATCCAGCCGTTTCAGGTCGCCCTCTGCCACGGCCTCGAAGATGTCCGGGTATATCCCGGCCCTCTGGTCCCAGTCGTAGTACCTCTCGATGAACTCCCTGGCGTTTCGTCCAATCTCCTCTGCCTTCTCCTGGCGCTTCAGGAGGTACCCTATCTTCTCTGCAATATCCCTGGGGTCGAAGGGGTCGCAATGCAGTGCGGTGACGTCATCTATCATGCGCTCCATGAACCCCCCGGTGCCGTTGATGCAGGGCACCCCACAGGCCCCGGCCTCAAGGTCGTACTGCCCGTGGGGCTCGTACTTGGACGGGGCCACGGCCACCCTGGCCCTGTTGATCTCCCGGCACTTCTCCTCGTTCTGGTACCACCGGGTCGAGACGAGGACGTTTTCCTCAAGACCCTCCTCCCTTACCCGGCGGGAGACCTCCTCCTCCAGCTCGCCGCCGCCGATGAGCCTGAGTTTGATATCAGGGAAATCCCTCCTGAGGAGCCGGACGGCGTCCAGGAGTTCCATGACCCCCTTGACCGGGGCGAACCTGCCGATGAAAATCACGTCGTACTCCTTCTCGATGCCGAGGGGTCGGTAGGTCCTGGTGTCCACGCCGTGGTGGATGGGGAAGACCTTCTCCCTGACCTCTGAGGGGGGTATGCCGTGCATGCGCCCCACCTCCACCAGCTCTTTCACCATGTTGAGCCCCACGGTGAAGCAGACATGGGATTCCTTCAGCCCCACAGGTCCCTGATGGTCCTCGAGCCGGCATAGTAACCGTTGTACCTTGCCTCCCGGGGTCCCGTCCGGGTGTGGACCACCCCGTTCTGCCTGCCCGACTCCAGGGAATGGAGGAAGGCCACGAAGGGGATGCCGTGCATCCTGGATTTCTCCCCCGGGGATGGCCATCCAGTCATGGGCGCAGATGAGGTCCGCCCTCCCGGCGGGCATTATGGCAGGGATGGCCAGGCCGTATTCGGTGAGGAAATACAGGTGGGGCACCTCTCCTGCATGCTCGGCGTTGAACTCCATCCCGGCACGGCGGAAGACCGCCTCCGTCCTCGCCACGGCTTCCCCCTCCTGGAGCCTGACGGGGGGCCTGATGACCCGGTAGCCGTCAATCTCCTCGTAGATGGGCAGGTCCCTGCCCCGGATGTGGCGCATGCCCACCCCGAGGACGTCCAGACTGGAGGAGACCCTGGAGAGGACCTCGTCGGAGACCACCCCCAGACCCCCCACGATGCCGTACTTCTTTCTTTCCCCGAACTCCGGGAAGCCGTGGGATGGCAGCTCGTAGCTGTCCCACTCGACCTTGAGCATGTCCGCCATCGGCCAGAGGGCGAAGGTTAACAACCGCCTTCCAATTTGGGATGCCT
>JAADFM010000028.1:0-13430 GCA_013152845.1 Methanobacteriota archaeon
GAACCTCGATATAGGCGTCCAGATAGGGGGCACGCCCCAGGGCGAGTTCAGGTACGGTGCCATGCTGTGGAAGAAGACGCGCCCCCTGGAGGTCCTCATGGAACACGACGGCACCAAGGCCGGTCTTGACCTCCTGGCCAACGGCCAGGCCCTTGTGGAGGGCTTCGTCTTTATGGGGGTGGGGGTCAACAACGTGGACAAGACCGTAGCCCAGGACCGCCTCGAGGGCATGGTGGGCCAGGGAAACGGTGCGGTAGGGATTACCGGTTATGTGAGCGACACGAGCCGGACACTGACCCTTTCCACCTCGGGCCTGGGGACCGGGGAGTATTACCTCTATACAGCGGTCTGGCAGAACGTGAGCACGAAGATAATCGCCTTCAACCAGACCACCGTCAACATAACGGCACCCCCACCCCCTCCGCCTACCCCCGAGTCCAGCGGGGGTGGGGGAGGCAGACCCCCGCCACCGGGCGTCCTCTACAGATATATAAACGTCGAGTCCGAGGGGACCGAGGGTACGGAGGTCGTCTTCGAGGTTTCCAGGTCATGGCTTGAGGAACACGACGTGAACCCGGCTACCGTGAACCTCTACAAATACGCCCAGAGGTGGATTCGGATGGAGCCCGAGGTGGTGGCAGAGGACGAGGACTTCGTCTATTATTCCAGGACGGTCCTGGGCTCCGGCCGCCTTGCCATCACCGGGGTGGCAGGCTCCGGCTACACCCCGCCGCAGGCCCCGGAGCTCGTTGCCGCCGCCCCCTCGGAGGTGGAAAAACCCGCCCCGGCCCCGCCCATAACCGTCCAGGCACCCAAGACCACCGCACTGCCTGTTACGGCCCTTCCCAGGGAGACAGCGCCGCCGCCGGGAGGCCCGCCTATCCCGGGCTATGTCATCTTCTTGCTGGCCCTGATAGTAATCGCGGCAGCGGCGGCCCTTGCCTACCTGTTGAGAAGGAGGGGAAGCCGCCCGCCACCGAAGGCCCCTTAGTCGGGAGGTCTTTTTGAGTCTCAAAATAGTATTTATATAATGTTTAAGATGTTAAATGTATGTATGTGTGTATGTTCGGCTATGTAAACCATTCCAAACGAATAGGAAGAATCTCCATAGGAGGGAAAACACAAAAGATGGAAAAAATTAGGAGGTTAAAAGATGTATAAGGTTGTTTTTACGAAAGAAGGAATGGAAGTTAAAAAAGAAATAAAAAAAACCCTTAGTGAAGGCGTAGAGTGGCTGTCAATTGAACGGTTTGGGTGGGATAATTTGCCGAGGAAGGATATCGAAATTAAGGTTATAGGTATTGAATACGAACTATCAAGTAATGGTCAAAAAAACATTTCTAAGCTTGAATTGACAGCAGAGTATATTAGAAAAGTTAAAGGCGAATCACAGATTAAAAACACAAATGATGACTTTTGGACAGAAATAGAAGAGAAATTAAAGATAAAAAACAAAAATGGAGAAATTTTACTTAATTATGAAAAAACCGCTGTAGAGAATTTAGTGGACTTTGTCAAATATCTATTTGAACACAACTATATCTCTAAAGAAGATCTCCCGGTTCCAAGTGGACACAAAAGATACCTTCTAAACATTCAACCCATCCATAAGAATGATGCCAATAAGATGAAAAATCCTAAGAAGATTGATGATGGGGTTTGGCTGGAAGCTAATTATGATCCACCAAATATAAAAAAGATTATAAAAAAGTTGGGAAAACAGTTTGGAGAGAAAACTTTATAGCAACTCAAACTCATGCAATTTAGGTGAACCTCTACTACCTATAATGGATTTTCCCAGGTTAAGCCAGAAGCTCCTTGAGGCAGTGGTGCAGGGGGTTGTGGCGGGGTAGAAAATGCTGGGATATGCTAGAAATAGTACCATAAACTATAAATATCGTTAATTTTGCTATAATTTGGTAGAGATGGTAAGGCGGAGGAGGCCCTTGGCGTCCATTCCGTCTCCATCAATACCGTTCATGTCTTTTCTATAAAACTCTTAACTCTTTCTTTTGCTCTCTTAAGTCTCGTGGTGATCTTGTTCTTCTGGTTTTCGTCCAGGTTGGAAAGCTGGGCCTTCTCGTCGAGCATGTTTATGAAATCGTAGAAGTCATCCTCATATTCCCTGAACCTGTGGGTCCTACCGTCCAAGTCGTTGGCGATGAGCTCATCCATTATGGAAACGTGCCTTGAGGATTCAATCTTGCCGGTGATTATAGTATCTTCATCGGTTATCTTGCCGAACTTCTTTGTAAAGGTGCGGAAGCTGTTCTTCCCTGAATAATGGAGGTCGAAGGGCTCACATATCTTATAGTAGCCACTCTTTATATGCAGAATTGCAGGTAGGGAGAATTTGAGCTCTTTGGGTATATTACCTATGAATATGATTCGGTTGTGATATTTCGGGTACCTTAAGGAGTTGAGGTAGTCGTTGTAGAACTCCTCTAGATTCACCCTGTAATCGGGCATGGAGACGAAATTGTGGGGAAAGGAACTCGCGTTCATGAGGGTGGCCAAGTTCCCGGATACCATGATGGGGGAGAAGTATTCGTCTCCGTTGCTCAACCCGAAGATGGGGGTCTTCGACATGCCGAATCTCGGGTTTCTGTTCTCCGACAGGAACTTGTGATACCAGAATGAAAAAGGGTTTCCCCCGTCTATGAAGGTAAAAACCCTGTAATCGGTAAAAGTCGGATTTCTGAGGATCTTGGACCTACTGGCGAGGCTTGGGAAGATTCTCCTGTAGGCATAGGATTTTATGAACCATTCCAAAAACAGGACAGGTTTTTCGAAGTTCTTGCTATGGTTCAGAAGGCGGTATATCGGTTTGAGGGTTTCATTATCGTCATCTTCCAATGCCTTTATGAAGCCAGCTCTATTATCGAACATCAGTTCTATGAGCTTGCCCCGATGCTGGAACGCAGTCTCGAATTCTTTCAGCAGAATGAACTTCATGAGCTCGGTTTGTTCCTCCACGGAAAACCGGTAATAGTCAACTTGGATGGATGGGTCCTGCAGTATCTGTCTGACGAAACGGGTTTTTTGCTTTTCAGGCCGTCCAATCAGGTCCCGCTTGTTTACAATCAGATCGCCAAAATGAAGGATATTGTAGATGTAGGGTTTCAGGAAGTTGTCCCTGTCCATCCCTGTACGCACGAAGAAGATGTCCGAACCCACCTGCCCGGTTTCATCGAACCCATTGTACTCTATTTCACGGGGCATAAATACGGATATTTTCCTTTTCCTATATATCCCTATTTACTTCGCTGGGCTCTCAATGAACAGAAGCGAATCCCTACGGCAACAGCCAGAAGCTCCCCACGTCTTGGTGTGGTGTGTCTTGGCTGAGTGAAGGAACTTTTCCCGCGCCCTCGCCAAATGCAGATTAACTATTGAATAAATAGAAAAAGTGGGGCCGGAGCCCCGAACCTGGTCTAAAACCAGGTAAGACCGTTTCCTACTATATGATAGGATATTGTAGCATAAAAAACTTATCATGCCGGGGTGTCGGAGCTCGGTAACGAGCCTGGCCGTGGACCAGGTAGGACCGTTTCCTGGTCAACAGGGGTTCAAATCCCCTCCCCGGCGAAACGGTCACTATCCCTGAACATCCTTTATCAGAGAAAGTCCTTGAGCCTCTTTATGGCCCCCAGCCTCTCCCTCTTCTCCAGCTTCGCCCCCTCCACCGCATCCTTCAAGACCTGAATCGAATGGTCGTAGGTCTCGCGGTCCACCGGATAGGGGAACCCGTCCTTTCCGCCGTGGGTGAAGGAGTACTTCACCGGGTCGCGCCAGCTGGGGGGCGCACCGAAGACCAGTTCGGAAATCAGGGCCAGTGCCCGGACCTTCTTGGGCCCCATGCCCTTTAAGGCCACCAGCTCCTCGTAGGAGGAGGGCTGGATCTCGTAGGCCCGCTCCAGGACCTCCCAGCCCTGTCTGGTGATGTCCGCCTCCAGCACCGGGTGGTGGGCGGGTAGGCCGAAGTCCCTCTCCTGTGAGGCTGCGAAATCCTCCAGGGAGCGCTGGGCCGACGGTCTGAAATACCTCCTCAGGTGGGAGGGCCCGTCCTTTACCAGGTCCAGGCTCGCCTTCCTGGCCTCCCTGCTCTCCCGGGCGGTCATGTCCAGGGTCCTTTTCCCGACCTCATCGCAGGCGATGCCGGTGTGGGGCTCGGTGACGAAATCACCGGCCAGGGAACCGCAGTGCCAGTGGTAGCGCCTGGCCTGGTCCCTGCCCATGCCCTGCTGGACCACGGCCCACTGCCCATCTTCGGTGAAGAGGAAGGAGTGGTGGTAGAGCTGGTAGCCGTCCTGGATGCAGGAGCTGTCCACCTTGGCGGTGATGCGGGAGGTGTACCTCAGCCGCTCCTGTTTTTTCGTGGAGAGGGAGAAGACGTCCCCGTATTCCCCTATCTCATCCAGAGTGCGCCGGGAGGCCCTGCCCTTTCCCCCTGCCACGGCGATGCCGTGCTCCTCGGGGTCCAGGGCCGTCTTCAGGGCACCGCAGGCCGTTGTCGTTGTACCAGAGGAGTGCCAGTCAAAGCCCAGGACGCAGGAGAAGGCCTGGAACCAGTAGGGGTCCGAGACCCGCCTCAGGAGCTCCTCCCGCCCGTACTCGTAAATCAGGGCCTCGGTGACGGCCCCGGCGAGGCGCACCATGCGCTGGAAGAGCCACCTGGGGGCCCTGCCGCCGTGGAGGGGCAGGTCCACGGTGCCTGAGCGCTTCATGTTATATGCTCGGTACCAACCTTTAAGGGTTTTTTGCAAGGGCGGGGGAAAAATGATTTTATAGCTTGAACCCAAGTAGACCCATGGCAGTGAGCAATCCCCACGAAGGTCCCCTGGGCCACGAGGCCGCCGATGCCCTGCTGAGTCCTGACGCCTACGATGAACCCGTGGCCGACATCCGGGTCATCCAGACCCACATATCCTTCGTCTTCCTCACCGGGGATTACGCCTACAAGATAAAAAAGCCCGTGGACTTCGGCTTCCTGGACTACACCACCCTGGACAAGCGCAGGTTCTACTGCCGTGAGGAACTCAGGGTCAACCGGCGCCTCTGCCCCGACATCTATCTGGGGGTCGTGCCCCTGAACCGCTCCGAGGACGGGAGCATAAAGGTAAACGGCCCGGGGGAGACCGTGGAGTACGCGGTCAAGATGGTCCAGCTGCCCCAGGAGGCCATCATGACCCGCCTCCTGGATGCCGGGGAGGTAACGGATGAGGACATGGTGGAGGTGGCCGGCATCCTGGCGGACTTCCATGCCCGGGCCGCAACCGGCGAGGGTGTGGACGAGTACGGGGGCTACCGCCAGATAAAGGCCAACTGGGTGGAGAACTTCGAGCAGACCCGGGCACTGCGGGGCGGGGTCCTGGACGCCGGTGCCTTCGACGCCCTTGAGGGGTACATCCTGGACTTCATGGAAGACAACCGGGCCCTCTTCCGGGAGAGGGTCGAGGCCGGGCGGGTCAGGGAATGCCACGGCGACTGCCACGGGGGCAACATCTTCATCATCAGGGAGGGGACCGGCAGGTACGGTCCCGGAATCTACATCTTCGACGCCATCGAGTTCAACCGTGCATTCTCCTGCTCGGACGTGGCATCCGAGGTGGCCTTCCTGGCCATGGACCTGGAGTTCAAGGGCCACCGGGGGCTGGCAGAGGTCTTTGTCAGGGAATACATCGAGAAAAGCGGCGACACCGGACTCCCGGAGCTCCTGGACTTCTACAAGTGCTACCGGGCATATGTCCGCGCCAAGGTGATAGGGTTCAAGCTCTTCGACCCTGCCGTGGGTCCCGAAGAAAAAAAGGAGTCGCAGGAGCTGACCGGGAGGTACTTCCGGCAGGCCCTGGCCTATGCGGGACTATAGCCATATCTGGCCCAGGACGTCCCTGAGGTTGTCCTTGATGTGCCTGCTGGTATCCACCGTTATGTGCCTGCGCCGGATGGGCTCGAACTCCTCTTTCATCTTCCTGTAGACCTCGTAGTCAGCCTGCGAGGGCCCCCTCCTCCTCTTCTTCCTCCTCTCCATCCTCCTCTTTATGATGTAGTCAGGGACCACGCACTCGATGACCACCAGCTTGGCCCCGGTCTCCTTTGCGATGCGGTAGACCCGCTGCCTCAGCTTCCGCTTGTAGAATGTCCCGTCTATGATGACCTTCTCACCTGCCCGCAGGAGGTACCTGGCGGTGATGAAGGTCGCAGAATAGACCAGCTCCTTCTCCTCCGGGGTGTAGGTGGGCCTTTTTATCAGTTCCTTCCTGATGACGTCGGTCCTCAGGACATGGGCGCCTATCTTCTTTGCCAGGTTCCGGGAGAGGGTGCTCTTGCCGGTGGCGGGCAGACCGCAGACGGATGAGCATGGTCTAAGTTTCTGCCAACTGGTTAATAAGGGTTCTCTTCCGGGGTCCTGAGGGTCACCTCGGTCTCCATCAGCTCCCCCAGGAGGGCCTCCAGTTCCCCGAGCCCCTGGCGGTACCTCTTGCGGTCTTCGGGTTCCTCCCCGGGCGGGTTTTGCAGGAGCTCCTCGAGCTCCTCCCGGTACGCTTCGAGTTCCCTTTCCAGCCGGCGCCTCCTCTTCCCGGCGGCATCAGAGGCGATGGCCCGCGAAAGCCCGGCCCTCTCGGCCTCCAGGTCCCTGTACCTGCGCAGCAGTCCCCGGAAGTCCGCCGCCAGGGCCCTCTCCAGCTTGGGCATCACCCTCTTCATCTCCTTCTTCTTGACCACGAGGTGTCCCTGGTCCAGGGCCTTCTTCATGCCTTCGAGGATATATCCGGGGTCCTCCCCCTCGAGGAAGCGCCCCACCGGGTCGCGGACGAATCCATCCACGGCCCTGGCCTCCTTTGTACCCTCCAGCAGTTTGTGGTACTTCCTGAAGAGGCGCCCCAGTGGGCTCAGGAGGGAGAACACCTCGGCCCGTATCTCCTCCATCCCCTTTTCCTTCTCTTCCATGGCGGCCTCCTTCTCCTGGAGGTCCCGGTAATCCCGGCTTCGTTTGAGTGCCTCCAGGGCCTCCTCCGTCCCTGATATCCTCCCCTCCAGTTCTTCCTTCCTCCCCTCCCACGACGACGCCCCGTGCCTCTGCCCCTCCAGTTTTTCCCTGAAGGCCTCCAGTTCCCCCTTGAGTTCCCGTATCCTCTCCGCGAGGGCGGCCCGCTCCTGGTACCCCTCAAGGGACTCCTCGAGCTCCTTGCCGGCATCGATTATCCTGTTCAGGCACCCCCCTATCCTCATCACCTCGTCCTCGTATGCCAGGGCCAGGTACCTGCCGCTGCCCATCTGGAGCTTTTCCACGAACTTCAGGGTTGCCATGAGTTTCTTCCGGTAGGTATGGTATCCCTCGATGTCCCGGCCATCCGGCCCGGCCTTCATCTCCCCCACGGCCTTCCTCATCCCCTTGACGTAGGTGGGCCTTGCGGTCTTGACCGGCTTGTATATCCTCTTCTCCACCTCCTCCGGGAACACCTTGCCCTCTATCTCCTCCAGGGTCTCCAGGATGCCCCCGCCCTCCCGTGCTATGGTCTCCACGGTCCTGCGGGCATCTTCCAGGGTCCGGGCGGCTGCCTCCTCCAGGCGTTTTTCCAGCAGTGGCTCGAGCTCGTGCAGGCCGACTTCCGTTGTGGTCTTTTCCGCCCCGGACTTTTTGCCGAGGAGCCTATCCAGGAAACCCATGGGAAAGACTGGGGCGGTGGCCTATTAAAGGTTTCCCGGGAATATCTTTATCCTCGTTATAATTTTGTCATATTATACACGACAAAAAGGTGGTGAAGATGGCGAAAGAGTTCAAGCTGAAATTTCCCGAGAAAGAGGATTTCGACGACGCCCTGGTGAGTCTGGTCCAGGTCCTCCTTGACACCGAGACCAAGGCCAAGATTTACATCTTCCTGCGCAAGCACGGCCCGTCCCAGTCCCGCGAGATTGCCAAGGGTGCCAACCTCCACCCCAGCTCCGTGAGACAGGCCCTGATGGAGATGACCAAGGCCGGCATCCTGGATAGGCGGAAGATGGAGGTCGAGGGTGCGGGCAAGAGGCCCTACATCTACGAGGCCATCTCCCCTGTGGAGCTGGTGAGGAAGAAGGCCGGGGCCATCGAGGAGGTCCTCAACAAGGTCTCCAACCTGGACGAGAGGCTCATGGGCGAGAAGAAACTCAAGCGCCCGAGGTTCCCCTACCGGATACGGATCGAGAGGCAGGGCGAGGACGAGGGGCAGGAGAGCGAGGAAAAATAAATATATTCTGGCACTAAACCCTTGCCATGGCGGCAGCTTATGCAAGGTGCATCCTGGGAGTCTTTGCCTTTGACAGAGAGGGCCGGGTCCTGGATTTCGAGGCCTTCCCCAGCCAGCCCGGGACCATCGCCGGAGCACTCCTCCAGGAGACTACTCCCGAAGAGGAGGCCCTCCTGGCCAGGCAGGCTTCGGGGGAGGGGCTCCGGAGGGACCAGCGCTTTGTCCTCGACCACCTGGACGGCGTCCTGGAGGCCGCATCCGTCTCCCTCGAGGAGTACAGGCGGCTGGCGAGGGAGGTCTCCTTCGAGCTGGTGGAGTCATCCCTGAAGGCCCTCCCCAGGGACCGCCTCGCCATGGAGGCCATCGGGGCCATCGACCAGGTGGAGGAGGCCGCCAACCTCCTCTCCGAGCGCTACCGGGAATGGGAGGGCAGCTGCTACCCCGGGGGCTCACCGGCGGCAGGGCTTGCCGGTGTGGACGTGGACGCCCTCGGGGAGCTCGGGGGACAGGTCTCGGCCCTGAAGGCCCTGAAGGCCGGGCTCGAGGAGTACCTCACCCGGGTCCTGGAGGAGACCGCCCCCAACCTCTCCGCACTCCTCGGCCCGGGACTGGCCGGCAGGCTCATCTCCCTTGCCGGCGGCCTGGAGCGCCTTGCCGTAATGCCTGGGTCCAAGATACAGGTCCTGGGGGCGGAGAAGGCCCTCTTCAGACACGTCAAGGACGGGACACCCCCCCCGAAACACGGGGCCATCTTCCAGTTCCCTGCCGTCAAGGGCGCGCCCTGGTGGCAGAGGGGCAAGATTGCCAGGGCCCTGGCCAATAAAGCTGCCATGGCGGCCCGGGCGGACGCATTTTCAGGTGATTACATCGCTGATGAGCTCAAGGCCCAGCTGGAACGGAGGTTCGATGAGATACGCAGGACCCATCCAAAAGAGCCCAGGAGGATGAGGATAATCAGGACCCCCCGGGGGAAGGGCAAGGGGAAGCCCGGGAAGAAGAGGAGGAGACGCAGATGAAGGAACTCCTACCCGGGGTCTATGAGGTGAGGGGCTCACCCGCCACCGTGAACCTGGTGCCCGGCATGCGTGTCTACGGCGAAAGGCTGGTGAGGGAGGGGGACAGGGAGTACCGCCTGTGGAACCCCCGCCGCTCAAAGCTCTCGGCCGCGGTGCTGAAAGGTCTGTCGTCCCTGCCCATCAGGGAGGATTCCCCGGTCCTGTACCTGGGGGCGGCATCCGGGACCACCGCAAGCCACGTCTCGGACCTGTGTCCCCGCGGGGTGGTCTACTGCGTCGAGATGTCCCGGCGCAGCATGGCGGACCTCTACCAGCTCGCCAGGAGGCGCCCAAACATGGTCCCCATCATGGCCGACGCCCGCAACCCGGAGGGCTATCCCCCCCTACTGGAGAGGTGTGAGCTCATCTACCAGGACATCGCCCAGAGGGACCAGGCCGCCATCCTGGTCAGGAACGCCGACTGGTACCTCAGGGACGGCGGGGAGGTCCTCATGGCCGTCAAGGCAAAGAGCATCGATGTCTCTGCCGAGCCCTGGGAGGTATTCGAGAAGGAGATGGCCTTCCTCAAGGAGAAGGGCTTCAGGGTCCGGGAGGTCATTGAGCTTGAGCCCTACCACAGACACCTGCTGCGGGCAAGGAAGAAATGAAGATTTACATCATCACTGACGAGTCCGAGGCCTCCCTCCACCTGGCCGAGCACGTGGTGCGCCAGGTCTACGACATGCCCCACATCAGGATAACCATCGGCCACCTCTATACCGAGCTGGGGGAGGACGTGGTCCGCCAGATGAACCGGCTCAGGGGGGTCTTAAAGGAGAACAGCTTCACCTCGGACATCGATTCCATCCAGTACGATGACCTGGCCGAGGCCGTGGAGCACATCTGCAGCTCCGTTAGGGAGGGTGGATATACCGAGGTCTTCGTGGACAGCAACAACAGGAGGCTGGTGGAGGCCCTGGAGGCCGGGGACTGCGGTGTACCCCTGCGGGTGGTGGACACCTACCCCGCGGTATCGAGCATCATGACCCGGGACGTGGTCACCATCCCCCCGGACAAGACCGCCGAGGATGCCGCCTACGTGATGGGCATGGAGGACGTCAGCAGTGTGGTGGTCACCGAGGACAAAAGACCCATCGGGATACTGACCAAGGGGGACCTGGTGGACCGGATAATCAAGGAGGGCAGGGACCCCAGGGCCACCCGGGTGGAGGAGGTGATGAGCCGGCCCGTCATCACCGTGGGGCCCAGTACCAGCGTCATCGATGCCTCGAAGATAATGAAGAGGGAGGGGATAGCGAGGCTGGTCATAACCGAGGGGGGCGTGGTCAGGGGGATTCTCACGGTCACCGACTTTGCGGAATCCTCGGATGAGGTCATGAACCTTGTGGCCCGCAACCTCGCAAGCATCAACCGGTTCTTCAAGCGCCTCCACTACGATTACCTGCCACCCTGAACCTGGAGAGGGGTTTGGTGAGGTGGCGCATGGCCCCCGGGGGCACCTGGTAGGCACCGGGCCGCAGCTGCCTGGGCCGTCTGACCCTCATCTTTTCCGCCTTCTTGGTCTTGCATCTTTTGCACCTGAACCCCTGGCCCGCCCCAGCGGACTCCATCCTCCTGCCGCAGGCGTCGCAGAGGGGGTTCAGCTCCTCCACCACCTCCCGGAGTTCCAGGACGTCCAGCCGCTCCAGGTTGACGGTGCCGTTTTCCCTGACCCCGCCGTAGACCCGCACCCGGTCCCCGGGCAGGAGCTTCTCCACGGTGAACCTGAAGCCCTTGGTGGGCTCGTAGGCGGCGCAGTCCAGGGTGTCCGCCCCGTCGGTGAGGGGGAAGAAGAGGTGCCCGCCCTTTGTGAACCTGGGCCTTCCGGCCACCGTGCCTTCAAGGACCACCGAGGAGTATGGCCTGACCTCGGCAATCCTTGGGACCTCCTGGAGGTGGGCGTCGGTCCCCTGGTTGGTCACATAGAGCATCTCCCTCTCGGCGGCCTCGGAGACCACCATGGCGCGGGCCCTCTCCAGGGTGTCCGGGTCCTCGCCCCTGATGCCGAAGAGGATGGGGCACGGAGTGCTGGGGGCGATGAGGACCCTGCCGGTTTCCGGGTCCAGGTTGTTGAAGGTCAGCGGCCGGGTGGCCCGGTCCATCTCCCTGACCGATGAGGGGTCAACCTCCCTCTGCGTCCCCCACCTGGCCCTGGGGCGGTATGTGATGAGCTCGTAGGTGCGGTCGCCTGAGAGCTCGGCCCCGATGGCGGCCAGTGCCCCGATGACGCCCCGCCCGTTCTTGTATCTGACGGTCTCGGCCCCGAAGGATGCGGCCAGGTCCTCGGCCTCCCCCAGCTCCACAACACCCCTCAATGCCCTGTAATAGAACCCGGTGAACTCCCCGGGCACCTCACCCCTGAAGAAGACCACACCCGGGTTGGTCTCGGCCCCGCTGAAATCCGCCAGCTCCTCCACGGTCCGGACGGCCATCTCCTCGGCTTTCTTCTTGTCCGCGCCCTCCAGCCTCAGGCAGACCGCGGCGTTGCCCCTGGTCTTCCAGGGGATGTTGGGGTTGAGGCGCACAAGCCTTGCCTCGGCTAGCTCGGCCGTGGAGGATAGGCGGTCCCGGAGGACGGCGCCCAGGTAGGTGGTGCACATGCCTTCCCTAGAATCCGTGTCGTCAACCGCGATGTAGAGGCCCTGGTCCATGTCCCAGAAGGGGAAAAATAACGTCAGATACCTAATCCTTTCCCCCGGCCCGGTAGATGAGGCCGATGACTATCAGGGTCAGCCCGATGAAGAAGAATGCCGCCCCTCGGAGATGCCGACCACCTTGGGCAGGTACTTGGCAAAACCCAGCAGGACAAAGAGCAGGCCCAGGCCCCAGAGCCCCAGGACCACCAGTGTCCGTTTCATCACGGCCTTCAGGTTTTCCATTTTGGTATCGAGGCCCTCCCTGGCGACCTTGCCCAGCTGCTCGGAGACCTCCCTTTTCAGAAAACTGGATATCTCCTCCTTTATCATGGGAAAAGGATATTTAAACCGGCCCATATATATGTGCTGTGGTCGCATTGGAGAGACCGAAAATCGGTGTGGGAGTGATAGTGAAAAAGGACGGCATGGTCCTCCTCGGCAAGCGGAGGAACGCCCATGGTGCGGGCACCTGGTGCTTCCCCGGGGGCCATCTCGAGTTCGGCGAGGGGGTTAAGGAATGCGCCCGCAGGGAGGTGCGCGAGGAGACCGGCATCTCCATCAAGAACCTGAGATACGGCCCCTTCACCAACGACATCTTCCACGATGAGGGGAAGCACTACGTGACCCTCTTTGTCATCGCAGAATACGATTCCGGGCGGCTTGAGACCAGGGAACCCGACAGAAGCGAGACCTGGGAGTGGTTCAGGTGGGACGACCTGCCCCGGCCGCTCTTCCTCCCGATACGGAACCTGCTGGAGCAGGGTTTCGACCCCTTCTCTCACACCGCCCCGTAGAGGGTGTCCCTCTGGAGGGGCCGCCTCCCCAGGTCCTCGATGATGTGCCTGAGCTCCCCTTCATCCGCCATCTCCCCTCCGGCCCCCGCACTCCGGGATATGCTCTCCTCCATGAGGGTGCCGCCGATGTCGTTGGCGCCGTACATGAGGGCGACCTGGGCGAACTTGCGCCACCCAGGAGACCTGGATGTTGCGGAAGTTGTCCAGGAACAGCCGGGAGACGGCGTAGACCTTCAGGTCCTCGATGCCTGTTGCCCCCGGCCGGGCCCTGTGGCGCTTGTAGATGGGTGCGTTCCAGTGGATGAAGGAGAGGGGGATGAACTCGGTGAACCCCCCGGTGCGGTCCTGGATGTCCCTTATCATCTGGAGGTGCCTCGCCTTCTGGGCCGGGGTCTCCAGGTGGCCGTAGAGCATGGTGGCGGTGGTGGGTATGCCGGTCCTGTGGGCGCTCTCCACCACATCGGCCCACTCACCGGCCTTCATCTTCCCGGGACACAGCTGGCGGCGCACGGCATCGTCCAGGATCTCGGCGGCCGTGCCCGGCATGGAACCCAGACCGGCCTCTTTGAACTCCCTGAGGATTTCGCCCACCGGCCTGTCCTCCCTCCCGGCGAGGGTGAAGACCTCCATGGGTGAGAAGGAGTGGGCGTGGAGCCCGGCATCGTTGATGATGTCCAGGATGGAGAGGTAGTAGTCCATGTCCAGGTCCGGGTGGAG
>JAADFM010000028.1:13545-13928 GCA_013152845.1 Methanobacteriota archaeon
GGAGCCAGTGCACACGTTGGTGAAGTTTATGTTCCGGTTTATGACATAGGATACCGCATCCCCGGCCTTCTCCTTCCTCACCCGGTCGGCTACTAGGCCCAGGGCCAGGAAGTCGTCTCCGGTGGCCTTGAAGAGTGTCTCGGCCTCGTCGGTGCTGAGCCTTTTCCCTTCCAGGCTCCTGGCGAGGATGTCCTCCACCGTCTCCGAGACCTCCAGGAACCCGAACACCTCAGGGACCCTCCTTTACCAGGCCGTCGCCGTCCGCATACGCCTTAATCAGGTCTCCCATCCTCTCCGGGTACCAGCCCTTCCGGATGTACCCGGGGTAGATGCACAGCCGCTCCCTGGGTACGTAACCCATGCCCCTGACGGCATCTTCCATC
>JAADFM010000029.1:0-1751 GCA_013152845.1 Methanobacteriota archaeon
AGGCTACAACGACGAATATCTTGAAGGCCACTATCACCGCAAAAACGCCCAGGAGGGAACCGATGGACATGTCCACCCCCTTGAGGACAGACCGCATGGAGGTGCGGATGCCGGGTTCCGAGGTAATGAGCTCCTTTGCGATGAGCACGCCGATTAGGAAGACCGTGGCCACAAGTCCCACATGGGCAAAGTCGATGGATATGCCTGTTATCGAGGTGGCCACGTTGGAAACCGCGGATGCGGCCGTAGCCGCAGCTGTTGTGGTCGTGGTGATCGTAGTGGCTACCGTGACTGTCGTAGTCGCAGCTGTTATCATAGTCCCTCTCCGAACGCCCTCGGATTTAGTCCATATATATAACTATACCATTGACAAATAGATTTGGAATCTTTTTCAAGTCGGGTTGGTCCCTTCAACCGGTCTTCTCGTGGTGGCGGCCAGATAGGCCACCACGAAGAAAAGGAAGATGGCCAGGCCGCCGAAGAGGTGGAAGGCCCTGTAGGCCAGCTCGCTTCCGAGGTAGTATCCGATGGCAAGGATTGCGGCAAGCCGCACGGAGTTTAAGAGGAATATCAGGGGCAGGGCCAGGAGGGCCAGCGCGAGCTTTCTCAGGGGGTCCCCGGGGGCGGTCAGGGCGATGAAGAGGGAGAACAGGATGAAGGGTACCAGGATATACCCGCTGCTGCAGGCCGGGGTGAATACGAACTCCCCGCCCCCGGGCAGGCCCGCGCTCATATACCCCGGATTCCTGCTCAGCTCCACCGGGATGAATGACCCCAGGGTACCCACCGCAAGGCCGGCCTCCTTCTGGACCAGGAGGTACCCCAGCCGGTCTGCAGCCTGTGCCTGGGGGGGAAGGAGGAAGAAGAGGAACAGGAAGGCAGGGAGCATGACCTTGAGGTCGCGGAACCCGTAGAACATCATGAACAGCCCAGCTGCAAAGAAGGGCAGGCCCAGGAGCACCGGGTAGTTACCGGAAGACCTGGCTGCCAGGAGGGCGGCGATGACGACGAGAAGGCCCAGGACCCTCTCCAGTGTGCCGACCCCGGTGTGCAGCCTCACCCTGTCCCTGCGCAGGTAGCCGATGAAGAATGCCATGGCCGGGACGAACACCCCGTATCTGGCCCAGTCGTTGGCGGTCCATTCCCGGAAGAGGTAGGCGAAGAGCCCGCCGTAGACCGGCATGGCGGCCAGGATGAGGACGGCGATGTAGGGCAGAACCCGGCGGGCCTTGGCGTTCATGACCTCTTCCTCCTCAAGTAGGCATAGGCCGCCAGGGAGCCGGCCATGGGTATGAGGGTCCCAAAGGGGGCGAAAGGTACCGGCCAGATGGGCCCGCCGTAGGTCAGGGGCAGGTAATCAACGCTTGAACCGCCGGGGATGGCATAGGGGGCGTCGCAGAGCCCGTCGCCGTCCAGGTCGGTGCAGGTCTCGCTGAAGCCCGTCCCGCCGGGAGCGGCCCAGTAGTTGCCGCCAAGGTAAGCCGCACCGAGGATATTGGGATAGGGGGCCGGCTGTTTCGTGACGTTCCAGGCGTTTAGGCCCGGCGCGGCGGCATCGTCGTAGGCGTTCTGGCCGGTGTTGTTCATGTAGTTGTCGTAGATGAGGTTGGCCGCAGAGGCGGTGACGTTTATCCCGATGCCGTTGGCCGTCAGGACGTTTCCTGTGACGGTGTTGCCGTCCGATGAGTAGAGGAGGATCCCATAGGCGGAGGCCCCCGTGACGGTGCTGCGGGTTATGGTGCCGTTGGCAA
>JAADFM010000029.1:1816-8367 GCA_013152845.1 Methanobacteriota archaeon
TGCGGCAACGCCGGTTGAACCTGCGGCCTGGGACTGTATCCCGTAGCCCGCGCCGTCCAGGAGCACGTGGCTGGCCTGGATGTCTATGCATACCGGGCCGGTGGATACCAGGTCCCCGGCCAGGACATAGGCCCCGGGGGAGGTTATGTTCTGACAGGAGAAGATGGTAAAGGCGGTAAAGGAGACGTCGGAGTAGTTTGCGGCGTTCCAGTTGCCGAAGGTGTCCATGGCATAGACCGCGGTCACGTTATAGGTACCTGCCAGGGACGTGTCGGTCCATGTGTGGTAGAACTCGGTGCCGTTCTCGTACTCGATACCGGCCCAGACCCCGGTCCAGTTCACCGCATCCGAGCTGCCTGCCTCGGTGTCCAGATTGACGGCCCTTATCTCGAAGCGCCTGTTGGCCGGGTCCTTCCATGCGTCCAGGAGGACGGGGTCGGTCACAGCCAGGGTGAAATTGGCGTCGGTGGTGTCGGGACCGTTCCCGGTATAGACCTGGTCGAGGCCGAGGAGGTACCCGGTGGTGTAGCCGGTGCCGTTGTAGATTCCCACCTCGAGGTCGGGGTCGAGGTTGCCTGCGGCAACGCTCCCGGAGGGGTCGTAGAAGCTCACCGTCACCTGCAGGACCACCCGGGTCAGGTTGAGGTATTCCCTGCCCGAGGTGTAGCTGTACTCCACGAAGGGGACGCTGCCGTCGTTGTCAGGGCCGGAGACGTCAACCACCTGGAAGCTGACGTCGTCGTTGTCGTACCAGCTGCCCACGTTGGCGCACTCGTCGTTCTCGCCGTCCCAGTCCACGATGCACCTGACCCAGTGGGGGCCCAGGGTGCTACCGGCGGTGAGTGTCGCTGTCCTGTTGACGAGGCCGGCGCCGGAGACCCTGCCCCGGGCAAGCCGCGACCATGCGCCCCCGTCGTAGTAGTAGATGTAGTACTCGTCCCCGATGAAGATATAGGGGTCGAACTCGCATGTCACCCCCACGGTGTCCCCGGGCAGCACGGATGTGGAGTCTATGTAGACCTCGTTTACGGAATCATCGCTTCCCGTGCCCGTGGGACATGTATCGAAGGTGTTGTCGCCCCCGGTCTCCGGCGGGCCGGTCCCGCAGTCGAACCCCCACTCCCCCGAGCAGGTCTTGGGTGAGTAGTCCGTGGGCGGCACCCCGGCCCTGGCCTCCCTCTCGCCGGGCTCAAGGTCGGTTGAGTTCTCCCAGAACCACCGGTAGACCTTGGCAAGGGTCCTGTTCACCACGGTCCCGTTGGGGTACATGAAGCTCGCCACCGCCGTATCCACCATGCTCCTGTCCCAGATGGAGACGTTGAACCTGACGGTCTCGCCCGGGGAGACCCTCGTCGCGTTCAAGGCCGGGGAGGATATGGTAGGCCCCACGTAGTCCCCGACATAGATGGTGACGTCGTCGTTGTCGTCGTAGCTGCCGGCCCCGCAGGTATCGGTGGTCTGGCCGTTGTACTGGTTTATGACCCTTATGGTGTGGTTCCCGTAGACATCGTCCAGGGTCCAGGTCTTGCTCATGAACTGGAAGCCGGTGGCAGGGCAGGGGTCGGTGAAGGCAACAACCCGCCAGTCAGGGTTCTCGGTGTCGTTTGTGTAGACGAAGTTTATGTTGTCATTGACCCCGTTCCAGCAGTAGACCCAGGCGTCCACCCGGATGGTGTCCCCGGGGCGGAAGAGGGTGCCGTTGAGGTCGGTGACCGTTATGTTCTCCACCGATTCGTCCACCTGGTACGTCCCGCTTGTGCCGTCGGTGCACCCGTCGATGGTGTTGGGCTGGTTGGGCTCGGGGGTGGCCAGGGTGTCCCTGGACATGATGAGGGCGGAACCAGCAACACAGGGGGAGGTATTGCAGTAGATGGCACCGGCCTCGGCAAAGCCCGGGTCGTCAGGGGTGATGGTGAAGGTGTACTCCCGGCCGGGCACGATGTCCATCACCTTGGTCCAGCCGCCTTCCACCCTGCATACCTCCCGCTTCAGGTTCTTATCGCCGGTGCACGTCCGGGTGGTAACGCAGGTCCGGGTCGCAAAATCCCAGGTGGAGCACTTGAAGAGCTGGGAACCCCTGGCAACGGCGGTGACCTGGGCGGACTGGAAGTCCAGCCGTGTGGGGTCGATGGCATACACCCGCTTGAAGACCGTCCTGTCGAAGGCCCATTCCGGCACCTCCTCGATGCGCAGGTCCAGGAAGGGCCAGGATGTGTTCAGGCCCTCAAACCGTATCCTCCTGACGGGGGAAGCCCCCCTGAAGCTCAGGGTCCCCGAGGAGATGTGGCCCTGCCTCCCCTCTTCCCTGAACTCCACCACATACGGCCTGCCCCGGCCCGGCGAGACCGTCCAGTGCACACCGCCGTACCCCTCCGTGCAGCCGGTGTCGCCGCTCAGGTACCCGTCCTGGAGGTAGTACCCCAGAGAGGTGTCCGGGCAGGAGGTTCCGCCGTTGGCTGCCGCTGCCCCCCCCGTGTATAGCATGAAACCTAAGACAGCCCCGATGAGCAGGGCGGAAGTTCTTTCCATCAGGTTTTCACCAGACCCCTCTGCCATGTTTTTTAATGGGAAATCCCCTGCCCCCATATAAATAGCTTAAGTTGACAATATTGACTCCCTGGTGCCATTTATTGTGGAACGTCTTCCGGGCAGGGAAATAACCCTTTTAAAGGACCGGGTACCATAACCCTTCCATGAAACTGCCCCTCGACCGGCGGGAACGGGAGCTCCTGGCCTTTGTGGTGCTCCTCCTCGCCGCCTCATGGCTGCCCGTGCTCCTCACCGAGCCCGGGCCCGGGGACGCCCTCCCGGAGGAACTCCTGGAGCGGCCCGAGGAGCTCTTCCCCGACATCCCGGGCTACACAAAGGCCAGCGTTTCCTCCAAATTCAGGAACCTGGTTCCCGTCCTGGAAAGCG
This sequence comes from Methanobacteriota archaeon, assembly GCA_013152845.1. Taxonomy (GTDB): domain Archaea; phylum Hydrothermarchaeota; class Hydrothermarchaeia; order Hydrothermarchaeales; family JAADFM01; genus JAADFM01. The sequence goes on from JAADFM010000029.1 coordinate 4,733, forward strand.
ACTACATAGCGGCCTACACCTACACCTCCGAGTCGACCCGCAGGCCGGTCTGGGTCCTCATCCAGAAGGCCGACAAGCCCGAGTCCTTCCACGGGCCGAAAATCTGCTACAAATTCCAGCACTGGACCATCGTCCGCGAGGACACAAAGACGGTCAGGGGAAAGGACGTGGAGTACCTCCTGGTGGAAAGGGAGGGAAACCAGAGGGAGGTGGTCTACTGGTACTTCACCGTCTTTGAAAAGGAGCAGAAGTACTTCCTATTCTACCTGCCGAGGCCCAAGGAAATCATCTACATCCGGGTCGAGACCCCCTACGACGAGGATGCCATGGACCGGGTGGACGAGGTGACCCGGTGGATGTTCACCCACATCTACGGGAAGATCGAGGAGGTCACCGGGGAAGGGGCCCTCCCAAAAGGTTAATATCCTCTCCCTGCCATTGCCTTTCATGGTATCCGGGGAGACCGCCGTCCTGGCCCTCAACCTGCCCATCGTCCTCTACCTGGGGTACGCCCTGGGGCCGATGGAGAGGAGGGTTTCCAGGAGGATGGTCCTGGCGGTCCTCTTTTTCCTGGCCGTGGCCGCAGCCGAGGGGGTATTCAGCTACGTGAACTCGAATTACGGTGTGCTGCTCCACATGGGGGTGGTAACGTGCGCCCTAGTGGCCGGCCGCTACCTGGACGAGGCGGATACGAGGGTCGTCCATGCCTTCATCCTGGTCTCCCTACTGCGCATCGTCAACGCCGCCCTGCCCCTGGAGGGGATATACATCTACTACCAGTTCCTGGTAATCTACTCCATCCTCCTCCTCTCCCTGGCACTCTACATCCACCGCCACGGGATGAGCCTGGCGGAACTGGGGATAAAGGCGCCCCGGGGCAGGCTGGTCGGCCTGGGAATCCTCCTCGGGGTCCTCTTCGGCTTCTCGGAGCATGTCGTCATCGGCCAGGCCGCAATCATGCCCAGGTTCCTCTGGGCCTCCATCTTTGTCTTCTTCCTCCTCGGTACGGTGGAGGAGCTCATCTTCAGGGGGGCCCTCCAGACCGCCTTGGAGGACGTCAACCCCCTCTTCGCCATCCTCCTCTCCTCGGCGGTCTTCAGCACCATGCACAGCATTTGGGTCAGGCCCATGGAGTACCTATACACCTTCTACGTGGGGGTGGTCCTGGCCCTCATATTCCACAGGACCAGAAACCTCGACTGCCCGATCGTGGCCCACACCGTCATCAACTTCGTCCTCTTCCAGGTGATACCCTTCAAGCTGGCCTGATGCTTCATCCCCTGACGTCCACCCAGAGGTGGAGCTCCCGGTAGGGCTCATCCGAGGTCCCGTTGAACAGTAGGAACTCCAGCTTCAGGTCCTCCCCGGTTATGTCCGGCACCACCTCCACCGGCGCCTCTATGCTCTGGTTGTGCCCGAGGGTGATGTCCTGTCTCCGAAGGAGGGTGCCGTCCAGCCTGATTTCCAGGGTGTAGTCCATCTCCCGGTACTCGTGGTTGGCTATCCCCACGGTGATGGGGTATGCCTCCCCCAGGGTCATGTTTGTGGGGTATCCTCCGGCCCTGCCACCGGGGCCGAGGATGTAGAACTCGGTGAACTTCTCGCCTTCCTTCGGCATCTTTATGACATAGACCAGGGCACCCGCCGCGGCCAGGATGGAGATGACCAGGAGGACGGTGAGGGCCCTCTCCAGCCTTGAGCTGCCCTTCCAGTCCAGGAGCTCATCGAGTTCCGGCCGGAGGTCCACCGCGAACCGCTCTTCCTCCGGGACCTTCCAGCGGCGGTACTGGGCAAGCGCTACCATGGCCAGGATGAAGAGGGTGAGGCTTGCGGCCACCGGCTGGAACCTTATCCCGAAGGGGGTGTAGTTGAGCAGGAGGCCGATGAGGGGTACGACGGCAATACTGAGCCCGAAACTCAAGGCCGTCCTCTCTATGCCGTCCAGGTCGGCCTTCCTCACAAAGAGGGCCGCAATGAGGGAGTAGCCCGGAAGGAACAGGACGAAGATAAGCCCAAGGGGCACCCTGAGGAGCTCCCATTCGAAGGACATCCATGTGAAAACGACCAGCAGGACCGCCAGGGCCAGGTCCCTGTCGAGGCGCCTCATGGAGGATAGTTTCACGCCCGTTACATATAAAGATTTAAATGAGGCAGGGAGTAATTTGAAGTATGGACATCCATATAACCGAGAGGCTGAAGGCCATAGAGGGGTTCGAAAAGGTAAAATTCATAATCCTGTATGGTTCCAGGGCCGGAGGACATGAGAGAAGGGGTTCTGACATCGACCTCTGCATCTACTATGACGGGGAACCTGAAGAGGCATCGAGGTTCAGGTTCAAGGTCCTTTCAGAACTGTTTGACGACAGATATGATGTCCAGGTCTTCCAGCAGCTTCCCCTCTACGTCCGGGTCCAGGTCCTGCAGGGGGAGGTCATCTACTGCAGGGATACGCGCTTTCTATACGAGACTGCCCGGGATACAGTAAAGGAGTTCGAATCATTCAAGCACCGGTTTTACGATTATATCGGGGAGAAGGCAATCCCATGAGGAAGGATATCATCAGGACAAAGATGAAGGAAATCGAAGAGAGTATCACCTCGGTAGAAGAACATCTGCCCAAAAGCTTTGAAGAATTTTCCTCCATGGGTCTGGTGAAAGACGGCATATACAAAAGGGTGGAATTCGCCATCGAAAACGTCTTTGACATCTGCGCCATCATAAACACCGACCTCGAACTGGGAATCCCAGGCGACGATGAGGGAATCATAGACAATCTCGTGGATAACGGCATCCTGAGTTCACAGATGAAGGATAAGCTCAAGGCCATGAGAGGATTCAGGAACATCGTTGTGCACAGATACGGGAAAATCGACGACAAGATTGCATTTGGGATTCTCAAAGAACATCTAAATGACTTTTACGCCTTTATGGAAAAAATCGAGGTCTTCCTGGATGAACCGGCGGCCATACCAAAAGGTATATGACACATCGAGCATGTAAAGATTAAAAGCGGTGAGGGAGATGAAGATAGCTGCCATACCGGCCTTTAACGAGGAACTCGCCATCGGGAGCGTGGTGCTCCGGAAGCACGTGGACAAAGTCATCGTCATAGATGACGGGTCCACCGATTCAACCGCAGAGGTTGCCCGGCTCGCCGGGGCAGAGGTCGTCTCCCACGGGAAGAACCTGGGGAAGGGGGCAGCCATCAGGACCGCCTTTGAAAAGGCGAGGGAGTACGGGGCAGATTACCTGGTCCTCCTTGACGGCGACGGCCAGCACTCCCCGGACGAGATACCCGGGGTCCTCAGGCCCCTCGAAGACGGGGAAGGGGACGTCGTCATCGGCTCCAGGTTCATGGACCGCAAAAGCCGGGTCCCGAGATACAGGAGGGTGGGCCAGGAGGTCCTGACCGCTGCAACAAACCTCGCCTCCGGGAAGCGCCTCACCGATACCCAGAGCGGTTTTAGGGCCTTCAACCGCAAGGCCATGGAGACCCTGGAGTTCAGTGAGGCAGGCATCGGCATCGAGTCCGAGATGCAGCTCAGCGCCGAAGGGACCGACCTCAGGTTCCTCGAGGTCCCCATCTCATGCTCCTACGAGGGCGAGACGTCTACCTACGGGCCCCTCTACCACGG